>VFKJ01000601.1 GCA_009885595.1 Myxococcales bacterium
CGAGGTGCTCAGCGCCGACGAGCAGCCGAAGGCCGGTGAGCCGGTGGTGCAGCTGCGGCTCGACTACTCGCTCAAGGGTCAGCCCAAGGGGTGGCTGGAGCTCGGGTTCGATCCCAAGGGGGCGACCTGGGCGCGCAGCGAGAACACGCCGTCCTGGGTGTCGGTGCACCAGGGCAGCGAGGAGATCATCCTCGAGGGCATCAAGCAGGCCGTGCCCTGAATCATGAACACAGATAGTTGACGAATACGTCAACAATGTGAATTCATGATGCGTGGCCTCGCGCACGCTCCAGACGGTCGAGTTCTTTCACCTCATCTTCCTGCGCGGGCTCGTGGCCCGCGGCGAAGACAAGGCGCTGATCGCCCTCAAAGGAGGCTGCAACCTCCGCTTCTTCTTCGCGAGCGTGCGCTACTCGGAGGACATCGACCTCGACGTGGTGGTGATCTCGAAGGAGACGCTGAAGAACAAGGTCGACCGGCTCCTCAAGAGCCCGCTGGTGACCGCGCCGCTGCTCTCGCGAGGCGTGCGGATCGTCGACGTCTCGGCCCCCAAACAAACCGACACCACCCAGCGGTGGAAGGTGGGGCTCGAGGTCGCAGGCGCGGTCGCTCCCGTCCGCACCAAGATCGAGTTTTCGCGCCGCGACGCGATCGAGGGCGCGGCGTTCGAGGTCCTGGCGCCGCAGGTCCTCGCCCCGTATGGCCTCACGCCCATGCTCGCCACCCACTACCGGGTGGAGGCGGCCATCGCCCAGAAGGTCAACGCACTCGCCGGACGCCCTGAGCCGCAGGCGCGAGACGTGTTCGACCTGAACCTGCTGTTTGCGCGTCCTGAGGCCGCGAAGCTCGAGCTCCCGGCGAAGCCGAAACGCACGGAGGCCGTCGAAAACGCCATGAGCGTTTCGTACGACCACTACGCCGCGCAGGTGGTCGCGTACCTCGAGCCTGAGCAGGCGGCCCTCTACGACAGCAAAGCGACCTGGGAGGCGATGCAGGACGCGGTGGTGGCCAGACTGGAGCGAGGCTCGTGAACGCGACCGAAGCCTTCGCTCGAATCTCCAGGCTCGGGGTCCCAGCGTTTCGGACCTCCGACGCAGCTGCGGCGCTGGGGCTCTCGAAGTCCGCAGCGAGCGTCACCCTCGCGCGGCTCGCCCGGGCCAGGCTGCTGCGACGCGTGCGCTCGGGAATGTGGTGGGTGGGAGAAGGCCTGGACCCGCTGCGGCTCCCCGAGTTTCTCACCGTGCCGCTGCCCAGCTACGTCTCGCTCCTGAGCGCGCTCTCGCTTCACGGCATGATCGAACAACTGCCGCAGGTCACGTACGCGGTCTCACTCGCTCGAACTCAGCGCATCACGACGTGTGTCGGGACGGTCTCCCTGCACCACATCGACCCTGAGCTCTTCGGCGGCTTCCTGACGATGCCGAGCGGAGTGAAGGTCGCGAGCCCCGAGAAGGCGCTCTTCGACCTGGCGTACCTTTCGGGAGGTCGTTCGCGAAAGTTCGCGGCGCTCCCTGAGCTCGAGCTCCCGGCACGGTTCAAGCGCGCGGAACTGAAGCGCTGGGTGGCACGCATCAAGTCCTCGCGCGCTTGCACGCTGACGACGCTCCGCCTCGAGGACTGGCTTTAGCTCACTTCCGGCAACCGGATGATGAAGGTCGCCCCCGCGCCCGGCGCGCCCTCCGCGCGAATGGAGCCGCGGTGCGCTTCCACGATGCTGCGCGAGACCGACAGCCCCAGCCCCGTGCCCTGCCCGCGGCGCTTGGTGGTGAAGAAGGGCTTGAACAGCTTGTCCTTCACGTCGGCCGCCAGCCCCGGGCCGGTGTCGCCCACCTTGATCTCCACGAAGCCCGCCTCGGGCCGCGAGGTGGACACGGTGATCAGCTTCCTGGGCGAGCCTTCCATCGCCTGACCTGCGTTGAGCATCAGGTTGAGCAGCACCTGCCGCAGCTGGTTCGAGTTCCCGCGGATCGACGAGAGCCCGGTGGCGAGCGCCGTCTCCACCCTCACGCCCTGCATCTGCAGCTGGTGCACGCACAGCGCCATCGCGCCGAGCACCACGTCGTTGGGCCCCAGGGCCTCGAACTCCATCTCGGGCGGGCGGGAGAACTCGAGCAGGTTCTGCAGGATCTTGTTCGCGCGGAAGGCGTCCTGCTCGATGAGCTTGAAGTACTCCAGCGACTCCGCGGGATCGGTCGATTCCTGGCCCAGCTGGGCGAAGCCCACGATGCCCACCATCGGGTTCTTCACCTCGTGCGCCACGCTGGCCGCCAGCTCACCCACGGCGGAAAGCTTCTCGCTCTGCACCAGCTGCGCGTTGGTGGTCTGCAGCTGCTCACTGCGCCGCACCAGCTCGCGGCTCATCTCGTTCAAGGCGGCGCCCACCGCGCGGATCTCCGAGGGCCCGGCCACCGGCACCTCGACGCCGAAGTTGCCGCGGGAGATCACCATCAGCGTCTCCTGCAGCTCGCGCAGCGGCCGCGTCACCCGCCGGCCCAGCAGCACCGCCAGCACCAACGCCAGCGACACCACGCCCACGGCGAACAGCAGCGAGCGCCGCGACAGCTCGCGGGTGGCCTTGAACACCTCGTCGCGCGGCACCTGCACGATCACCGCCCCCACCCCGTTCTCCACCCGGGCGAAGGCCGCCACCTGCGACACCCCTGAGACCTCGTATTCCTCGGTGCCGCGCGCGAGCTTGCCGCCCAGGGCGTCCTTCACCACCGGCAAGGCCGAGAGATCCTCGCGCTTGATCACCTGTTCGCTGTCGGGGTGCGCCAGCACGCGCCCGAGGCGATCCACCAGGAACACCTTGTAGACGCTGCTGGTGGCCACGGCCGAGAGCAGCCACTCGGGCCGCAGATCCGCGATCACCACCGCCTTCCCGTCAGCGGTGGTGGAAGAGAGCCGCACCAGCGCGAGATCGGGCGCGAGCGAGGCGTTCTGCAGCACCACGCCCGCCTGCTGCACGGCGTCGAGCGGCGCCGGGGTGCGCTTGCGCGCCTCGGTGAGATCGTCGGCGGTGAGGTTGAGCGCGGCCAGGCGCCTGTTGTCGACGAAGAGGAAGGAGCGCTCGAACCCACCCTCGGTGCGCTTGAACACCTCGAGCGAGAGCACCGCGGAGTCGGCGTCGAAGAGGCTGCGCGCGCGCCGCTCGGCGTCACCGGGGGTGATCTCGTACTCCTGCCCGAAGTAGCGGAGCTTGTCGGCGATGCCGTCGACGGTGCGCCCGATCTGCTGCGCCACCGTGCCCGCCACCAGCGCGTTCACGTCGTAGACCGAGGCTTCCTTGTCGGCGCTCACCACCCGGGTCGCGAGCACCAGGTACACGGCCATCGCGCCCACGAGCATGATGCCGACCAGCCCGACGATCTGCGTGCGAAGCGACGACTGCACCATGCCCCCTAGAAGTCGAAAGCGTACCCTACCCGCACCGCGACCCCGCCGGCGTTCAACCGGGCGAGCGCGTTGTCGACGCGGCCGTACAAGTAGCTCAATTCCAGCTCCACGCGACCGGGCCCCACCCGCCTCGAGAGCGCCGCCACCGCCTCGAAGCCCGGCACCACCGCGAAGCTCCTGTCAGGCCCGACCTGCAACCACGCCAGCTGCAGCGCGAAGCCGGCGCCGGCCTTGAGCTGGAAAGCGCCCAGGTTGTGATTCCACGAGGCCAGCAGCGACAAGGGCAAGAGCCACGCTTCTCCCTGCAAGGACGCGCCGCCCAGGTCGAGCGCGCTCGCGGCCCGGTAGCCGGCAGCCCGCAGCTCCACGCCCACCCGCCGGCGCAGGAAGGGGAGCCGAGCGCCGAAGCTCACCTGCGCGGTGGGCGAGGCGACCGCCCCGCCGCTGAAGATGCCCCCGCCGCGCGCCGCCAGGGTGAAGAAGGGATCGTTGGGGGCCTCCAGCGGGTGCTCCTGGCTGAACGCGCGCTCCTCCACGCGGAGCAGATCGCTGCCCGACGCCGGCGGATTCCATTGGGCCTGCCAGCGCTCGTCCTTGAACTCGGAGGGGCCCAGCGAGCCATCGCGCACCGAGAGCTTCGGTGACGCCCCGCGCACCTCGCGGCCGCGCGCGTCCAACAGCCGCACCCGCAGCAACTCTCCCACGAGCTTGATCTCCGCCTTCGCCACCTCGGGCACGCCCACGAAGAGCTCGAGCGGAAGGCTCCATGGCGACATCCGGTAGCCCCCGCCCAGCGCGCGCACCCGCACCGTGTGCGAGCCGTCCGGGAGCGAGGCGAGGCGCAGCACCGGCGCGGTCAGGCGTCGCGGCGCGCCGTCGAGCTCGAGCTCGAACTCAGTGCGCTCGTCGACCTCTGACCAGCGCAGCTCGAGTTCGCTGCCGGGCACCACCACGGCGTCGCCCGTGGGAGAGAGCCAGCTGATGGCGTTGAGCGGCGTCCCCGCCGCCCTCACGAAGCTGCGCAGGTCGGAGGGCGCCGAGCTGTGGCCGAGCGCGTCCCGGGTGGTGACGCGCCAGAAATATTGCCCGGGCGGCAGCTCGGGCGTGCGCCAGCTGGTGGTGGCGACGGTGGCGCTCGCCACGCTCTCCTGGCCCCTGGCGCCCGCGCGCGACAACTCGACCTTGTAGCCATTGGCCGCCACCACCGCGCTCCAGGACAACTCGGTGCGCAGCCCCACGTTCTCGCTGCGCCCCAGGGGCGTGGGCAACTTCACCTTGAAGGTGCTCTCGGCGCTGAACTCACCGGCGTTGCCGCGCTCGTCCACGCTCGCCACCCGCCAGCGGTAGTCACCCGCGACGCCGGCCTTGAAGGCCAGGGAGAGCCCGGTCACCGGAACCGACACCTTGTCGCGGCCGTCCTGGGTGGCCTCCACCAGGTAGCCTTTCGCGCAGCCCGCCTCGGACCAGCTCAGCTGCACCTGCGAGGTCCCCAACGGCACGTCGGGGACCTGCCTGAGCTTCGGCGCCAGCACCCGAATCGGCAGCGAGCGCACCGGCCCCGGGCCTCCCGTGCGCCCCTTCAGATCGACGCCGCGCGTGCGCCACCACCAGGTGCCGGCGGTGAGCCCCGGCACCTCGAAGCTCGGGGTGGCGGCGCGCAGGGTGCGAATGGAGCCGAAGTCGGCGGTGCCCGAGAGCTCGAGGAGGTACTCCTTGATCAACGGCGAGGGCTCGAGCTCGAAGCTGACCGTGGTGCCGCAGGAGGCCGCCTGGCCGTCGGCCGGCTTGAGCGGCGTGGGCACCGCGGAGTCCACCGCGAGGGTGCGCGGAGGGCTCCATTCGCTGGCGCGGCTCTCGCCATCGAAGCTGCGCACCCGCCACCAGTGCGTGGTGGTGGGCAGCTGTTCCCACCGGTAGCCGGCGCCGGTGGTGCGGGTCTGCAGCACGATCTCGACGAACGCGGGGTCCTTGGCGATCTGCAGCTCGTACGCCGAGGCGCCGGGCACGTCCTTCCAGCGGAGCACGATGCGCGCGTTCTGCGCCTGGCTACTCGAGGCGGCGATCGTCACCAGCAGCGCCCACCCGGAAAAGCGTCTCAGGGCGTCACCTCGATCTCCGGGCTGAGCAGCTCAGGTGCGTCGGGGATTCCCTTGTGAATGACGCGAAAGCGCATCGGCTCGGACGGCGCACCCAGGCCGGTCTCGTCATCGACGCGCACCCGCCAGAACCAGGTCGACTCGTTCAACTTCAGCGGCAGGCGCGCGGTGGCGCCGTTGACCACCTCTGACATCGTCACCGGCTCGAAGCCCTGGCTGGGGGAGATCTCCAGCCGGTAGCGGCCGATGCCCGGCAAGGGCGCCCAGGCGAACCCCACCGCGGTGCCCGGGGGGGCGAGCAGCACCTCGCCGCTGCGCGGGTACATCGCCACCGGGGCCACGTCTTCCACGCAGGTGAAGCGGCGCGCCTCGGAGATGGGCCGCCCGTCGGCGTCCACCACCCGCCACCAGGTGACGCCCTTCGAGGGCTGCTTGAGCACCAGGCTGCCGTCCTTGGCAAGCAGCTCGGCGTCGACGAAGGCGTAGAGCCGGTCGCGCGCCACCTGCACCCGCGCGCCCTCGGGCACCTCACCCGACCAGCTCAGGGTGATCGCCGCGGTGTTGCCCCGAAACGCGATGCGCGCCTGGGGCTCGGGCGCGGTGAGCTGCACGGCGAACGGCGCCAGCTCGGTAGTGCCCGCGGTGGCGGCGGCGATGCGCTGGCCACCGGCGATGGTGGTCTGAGCGCCGCTGCCGCCCTTCACCTTCGCCGAGCCCTTCCGCACGGACACCTCGAGCTGCTGGCCGGTGAGCTCGACCCGCGCCTCGCTCTGCGCCTCGAGCTTCGCCTCGCCCGCGGGCGTCTGCAGGGTGAGCCCCTCGCTCCCCACGCGGCCGGACACCGAGCCCTGACGCAAGGTCACGCTGCGCACGCCCGCGCGCGGCCGCTCGATCACCACCAGCGAACGTTCGTCGAGCGAGAGCTCGGTGCCGTCGCTGAACGCGAGGGTGGCCTCGGCCCCTGGCGGCACGAAGAGCGCGTCGCCGTCGTGCACCTCGACGCCGCGATTGGCTCCGCCCCAGCCCAGGGTGAAGGCCAGGCGCAGCTTCACGTCGCCGCTGGCCTGCTTGACCGACGCCACCATGGGGGTGGTGGACACCGCGTCTGCCCCGTGACCGGTGCCCAGGGCCAGCGAGAGCGAGGCCGCGGCGACGAGCGCAGCCACCCCGGCCAGCCAGAGGTCCCGCTCGCGCAAGGCGCCGGCCGCGGTCATTCCCGTTTGCGTCGGCCGGGCGTCATCTCCGCGACGACGGCTGCGACGCGCTCCTTGAGGTTCGTGAGCGGGCTCTTCGTGTTCGAGGCCGAGGCGTGGGTCTCCAGCGCTTCGTGCACGGCGTCTGCGACGGCCGCGAGGTTCTTGAAGGGCTTGGCGAGCACCACCTCGGGACGCGCGGCCTCGAGGTTGAAGGGCTCGGGGTGCGCGGTGACGAGCACGATCGCGATCGACGGCCAGCGGCGGCGCACCTCGGCCACCACCTCGAGCCCGCCCATCTGCGGAAGCAGCTTGTCCACCACCAGGCAGTGCACCTCGTGGGCCGCCAGCAGCGCCAGGCCCGCCTCACCGCTGTGGGCGATCAGCACCTCGTGCCCCGCGCGGATCAGCACCTTGCCGATCAAGTCGCAGACCGCGGCTTCGTCGTCGATGACGACGATGCGCTTGGTCACGGTGCGGCTCCGGCCCCTGCGCGGATGGCGGCGTCGCAGATGTCGAGGATGTCGTGCACGCCGAAGGGCTTGGTGACGTAGCTGAACACCCCCAGCTCGCGGGCGTGGGTGTGGGTCTCGTGGGTGGGGAAGCCGGTCACCATGATCGCCTGCATGGTGGGCTGCTTCTCGCGCGCCTGGCGGAGCACCTCGAGGCCGTCGGTGCCGGGCAGGTTCTTGTCGGTGATGAGCAGGTCGAACCCGCCCCGGGTGATCGCCTGCAGCCCCTGCTCCGCGTTGTCCACCAGGGTCACCTGGTGGCCGGCGCGCACGAGGACCCGCTCGAGGAGCATGCGGGCGGAACGATCGTCGTCGATCACGAGAATTCGACCGGGAATACGGGGGGCGGCCGGAGTCATGGGAGGCGGCGAGCATACCCTCCCGAGGCCTTCCGGGGCGCACAGAGTTGGGGGACACCCGCCGCCGATCTGCGTGAGCCGCAGCCAGGCTCGCCGCTACAGTGCGACGGTGATTTCCGCGTCCCCCGCCCCACGTCCCCTGGTGGGCAGCGCCTTTCGCCGCGCGCTCACGAAAGCCCAGAAGCAACTCGCCGCCGTCGATCCCGCGCTGGGGAAGGTGATCGCCCGGGTGGGCCCCGCGCAGCTCGAGCCCTCGCCCGAGTTCGATCCCTTTCATGCGCTGGTGCGATCGATCTGCCATCAACAGCTCCATGGGAAGGCGGCCGAGACGATCCTCGGGCGCGTGAACGCGAAGTTCGGCGACGGCACCCTGGCCGACCTCGAGAAGATCCGCCGGGCGCGAATCCAGAGCATGCGGGCGTGCGGGCTCTCGCTGAGCAAGGCGCTGGCGATCAAGGACCTCGCCCTCAAGTGCGCCGACGGCACCGTGCCCCCCGCGAAGGCGCTGCACGCGATGGTGGACGACGAGATCGTCGAGCGGGTGAGCCAGGTGCGGGGCATCGGACGTTGGACCGTCGAGATGATGTTGATGTTCCGCATGGGAAGGCTCGACGTCTTCCCGGTGGACGACTTCGGGGTGAGGAAGGGGTTCACCCTGCTGCGCCAGCTGCCCGCGCCCATCACCCCCAGGGCGCTGTGGCCGCTGGGCGAGCTCTGGAGGCCGTATCGTTCGGTGGCCAGCTGGTACCTGTGGCGGGTGGCCGATGGCCGGTGAGCCGCAAAGCGAGCTCGAGTCGCTGGGCTACAAGCAGCATCCGCAACAAGATTCCGCCACTTCCACCCCGAGGCCGGCCGGCTCCGCTCACCAGACCTTGCCGTGCACGTCCAGCCAGGCCAGGCACCGCTTCACGCTGCCGGTGGCCA
>VFKJ01000745.1 GCA_009885595.1 Myxococcales bacterium
CGACTGGACGTGCTCACTCGAGCTCGACAACTGCCTCCCTCTCCCCTGCGGGGGAGAGGGTCGGGGAGAGGGCTTACCAGGCCTCTGCGCTTTCCCCGGCGAAGGCCGCCAGCCACCGCAGCCAGTGCTGCGCCTGGGCTTCGAGTTGGTGAAGGGGCTGCGCGAAGAGACCGGCCTGCGCCTCGAAGCGGCCCGGCGCGACGGCGACTTCGTCTCGGTGGCCGACGTGGCGCAGCGCACCCGCATGCCGCGGCACGAGCTGACCCGGCTGGCGCTGGCGGGCGCGCTCAACTCGCTGTGCCACAACCGGCGCAACGCGCTGTGGGACATTCACGCCTTGGGTCCCTTCGACGAGGACGATCTGTTCTTCGGCATGCCGATGGTGGCCGACCGGGCGGACTTCCCCCTGATGTCGGCGGCCGAGCGGGTGTCGGCGGACTTCGAGACGGTGAACCTCTCGCTCGAGTCGCACCCGGTGGGGTTGTTGCGGCCGCAGCTGAAGAAGCTGGGGGCGGTGAGCGCGGAAGGGTTGCTCGAGGTCGGGAGCGGGCGGACCGTGAAGCTGGGCGGGCTGGTGATCGTCCGGCAGCGGCCCCCCACGGCGAAGGGCTTCACCTTCCTCTCGGTGGAGGACGAGACGGGCATCGCGAACGTGATCGTCGAGCCGCAGTTGTTCGAGAAGTTCAGACGAGAGCTCACCGCCACGCCGTTGCTGGTGGCGACGGGCAGGGTGGAGCGGAGCGGGAAGGTGGTGAACTTGAAGGTGACGCACCTCGAGGCGCTGATCCCCGAGCTGCCGGTGGAGCCGCAGGTGCACTCGTTTCGGTGACGGCCCCAAGACTTCGCTGAGGGGTGACCGGGGGTCGTCCCGTTCACCCCGAGTGCCCCAGCACCATCGGGCGGGGAGACCTCCTCGAAGGAAGGAGCAGGTCCGCCCAGGGGCCTCACGCGTGCCTCACAGAGGCACACCCCTTGCTCGACGCTCCGGCTGGAGGAAACACCACATGGAAGCCACCACCTTGTTGCGTAAGCAGCACCAGGAAGTGAACGCGCTGTTCAAGCAGTTCGAGAAGGCTGACTCCGCCTCGCAGCGGCGGAAGCTCTTCGTGCAGATCGCCGACAACCTCGCGGCCCACGCCACCATCGAGGAGAAGCTGTTCTACCCGCGCGCCTACGAGGGCGAGAAGCTGCAGCACCTGCTGCGCGAGGCCGTCGAGGAGCACCTCGTCGTCAAGCGGGTGATCAGCGATCTGCTCGAGATGGAGGTCGAGGACGAGCAGTTCGACGCGAAGATCAAGGTGCTCAAGGACCTCGTGGTGCACCACGTGGGAGAGGAGCAGGACGACATCTTCCCGCAGGTGAAGAAGAACATCTCTCGCGCCGAGCTCATCGCGCTGGGCGACGAGATGGAGCAGATGTTCGACCAGCTGATCACCACCGAGCCGCGGCAGAACGTGCCCGGCGAGACCGGGCGCGCGGCGCTGCTTCACTGAACGGCCTGTGGCGGCGCGCCTCGCTGACGGCCAGCGCGCCTCCCCTGGATTGAAGCCAGGCGGCCCCAGGAGTTGGAGTGCTCGGGGTGCGGTGACGCGGTGAAGAAGTGGCGCCCACGTTGCAGGGCGCCACGCCGCCTCACACACACCACTCAGACGACGGGGAGCACCCAAATGCGAAACAATCACGGGCAGCAACAGCGCGGGCAGGGCAACCGGTTGCGGCAAGGCCCGCAAGGCAGCATGCGCGGCCACCAGGGACAGGCTCGCCAGCCGCCTCCGTATGGCCAGCAGTCCGGCCGTCAGCAGCAGGGGTATGAGAACCCCGAGAACCGCTACCGCGAGCAGCCGCAGTCCTCGGGTTGGAGGAGCCAGAGCGGCGGCTGGGAGGAGGAAGACGTTCGCGCGTTCGGTGAGGAGTTCCGCGGCGAAGAAGGCAACGAGCAGCAGCGGTGGGATCGCTGGGCCGACGACGCGTCGTTCACCGAGCAGCAGTACGGAGAGGGCCGCGATCGCTTCGGCGATCAGGGCGCGCGCGGTTACTCCGGCGGAGGCGAGTTCGACCGCGGCGGCGGCGAAGGCACCACCGGCGGCAACTACGGGAACTATGGTCGCCAGGGCGGCTTCGGCAGCCAGGGCAGCCAGAGCTACGGCGGCATGGGCTGGCGCGGCGAGCGTTCCCAGTCGATGGGCCTGGGCGGCTCCACGGGAGGCCTGGGCGAGCGCGAGGAGCAGCGCTTCGGCCGGGGGCCCAAGGGGTACAAGCGCTCCGACGAGCGCATCAAGGAAGACGTGAGCGATCGCATCTTCCAGCTGCACGAGGTCGACGCGAGCGACGTAGAGCTCGAGGTCAAGAGCGGCGAGGTGACGCTCACGGGCAGCGTGCCGACCCGGAACATGAAGTGGCAGCTGGAGACGCTGATCGACTCGATCGCCGGCGTCACCGACGTGAACAACCAGCTGCGCATCAAGCGCGAGGGCTCGATGTCCAGCGGCCAGGGCGAGAAGTCCTCCGGGAGCCCGGTGATCACCAACCCGCCGAACGCGAGCCGCAAGTAGCGGAAGGGGGGCCCGACAGGCGCTGCTGGTGGGGGCAGCGCCTGCCGGGTCGTCGTCTTTCCTGCAGCTGTCTGCGCGCCGACGGACTTTGCGCGCGCGCGACAATTCTTGCGCACGCGCCCAGCCCACCAGAACCGTGGACTCGAACGGGCTCGGCCACCACCAGGTGGGCACCGTCTCCCCGATGGCGGGCATGACCACGGTCGATTCGAATCGTCAGGCCCTTCGCGAGCGAGGAGGGGAACAGCTCGGAGCCAGCCGCGGGGCGAAAGAGCCGGTCGCCGCACATCGATCGCGGGCCGCGTGCCCATCGACGCCCGCGCCCATCAGCACCTCAGCCTTCATTCTCCGGTGCGAGCCGCGTGCCCGGGATCAGCACTCCCTCGAGGACTGGCGTGGGCTCGAGCGCGGTGGCCGAGCCGGGGGCAATCAGCCCGCACGTTTCCCACGCGTGCAGCACGTACTGCCTGCGTCGCTGTGCGCGCTCGGGAGCCTTGGTGGGATCGAGGCTCGTGGGCGCCTGATCCAGCCCCACCAGCACGGCCGACTGCGCGAGTGAGAGTTGGTCGAGCCGCAGGCCGAACCAGGCGCGCGCGGCCTCGTCGAGTCCATACGCGCCCCGGCCGAGCCAGATTGAGTCTCCGGAATCCGCGCGAGTTGATCGTCATCGTAGTGACGCGAGAGCCAGACGCTCAGAGCCCACTCCACGGGAATGCGCTGGAGCGTTCTCAGCTTCATGGACAGGGCGTGGCGCCTCGCCACGGTCTCCGCGGCGGGCTGGCGAATGAGGGTGCTTCGCAGCCAGCCCCGGTGGGAAGGCGTCGAGATGCAGGCGAGGCCGCGGTGGGCGAAGGTGGGCACTCCGCGAGGTGGTGCGGGTCGCGGCACGTCACGGAGGGTCCATTCGATCGCGACCGCGCCCACCGCCCAGGTGACGATCGACACGAACGCGAGCGTGGTCACGAAGACGCGGATCGCGCGCATGCGCGTGAGGGCAGCAACGTGCGTGCCGCGCGGTAGAGTCGGTGCGGTGCAGCGCGTGTGGGTCACCTGGGTGTTGCTCTTCGCGCTCACCGCTCGGGCGGAAGCAGAGCCGGTGCACCTCGCTCCCCCCACCAATCGGTTCTGGCACGCGGTGCTGATCGGCGCGGTGGGGCTGGGGCTCGCGGGTGGGTACACGGCGGGCGCGGTGCTCACGGGTGATCGTCCGTCGGCGCAGCCGCTGGCGATCACCGGCGGGGTGTTGTCGGGCGGGCTGCTGGGGGTGACGGTGGCGCTGGCGCTGGGCTCGGCGCGCGACGATCCGGGCTCGCTGGTGGGCTACGTGTTGCGGCCGGTGATCTTCGGGCTGGTGGGCGCGCTCCTCGGGGGCCTGCTCTCGGGCCTGGGCTCGAAGGATCCAGGCACGCTGCGCACCGTCACGCACGTGGTGGTGATCAGCCTGCTGGTGGGAGAGACGATCGTGGTCGAGTTCGCCCGGCTCTCCCGGTGAAGTGGCGCCTCGACTCCGCTCGGCGTGAACGGGGGCCTATTTCGATCAACCCTCTCTGCGTGAACGGAGTCCGTTCAGCCCGAGCGGAGTCGAGGGCCGCACGTGTCGAGGTGAGCTGAGCGTATAACCACGCCATGGCGCGCATCGCGGGGCTGCAGGTCGTTCGTTCGAAGGTGCAGGGCTACGGGGTGATCTCCACCCGAAGCTGGAAGCGGGGCTCGGTCATCACCAACGTCGACGGCGTGGTGTGGCGCCAGGGTGAGGGCCGCGATGATCGGTACTCGCTCATTCTCGACGACGGCGTCTTCTTCGACATGGTCGATCAGACCCGCTGGGTGAACCACTCCTGCGAGCCCAACGTGGTGGTCGAAGCGGGCGTGACGAAGTCCGGCAACGGCTGGGCGCAGCTGCAGGCGCTGCGGCAGATCAACCCCGGCGACGAGCTCTTCTACGACTACGCCTTGCCGCCCGAGCTCAAAGAGCGTTGCCACTGCGGCGCCCGCACCTGCCGCGGGTGGATCGTCGACAAGCTCAGCCTGAAGAGCCCAGCACCTCGACGAGCTTCTCCCGGCTCCGCTCGAGGAAGAGCGCGTTGAAGGCGAGCACCGGGAACATCAGCAGGAACAAGAGCACCCCGATGCCCAGCAGCACCGGCAGCTCCCAGCCCGGCCAGAACATGCGCACGCCGAAGGTGACGCCGTAGAGCAAGGCGCCGGTCGTCAGCAGCGTGCCCATCATGATCAACACCACCACCAGCGGCGGCTGCGAGGCGCGCAGGCCGTTCTTCCGCAGCGGCCGCGGCTGCCAGATGCTGGCGAACTGCCCCACCATCGCGAGGATGAAGAACACGCAGACGTAGAGCATCAGCCCGACCAGCAGCTCGAGCACCGCGTGGTGGCCGGTGAGCGCGAGCAGCCCCGTGAGCAGCCCCGCCTGCAGCGCCTGCCACGCGGCGAAGCCCAACAACTTCCCGCGCAACATCGCCCCCAGATCGATCGGCAGCAGGAACAGCACCTTCACGCCGTGGCGATCGAGCCCGAACTGGTTGAACAGCAGGTTGGTCCCGGCGAGCGCCGCGTACCCAAAGGCGATCGGCGCCGTCCACCCACGCCCCGGGAGGATCTCCGCCAGCGGCCCGCGGACCAGCACGATCGTCAAGAGCGGCATCAACAACCCGAAGCGGCCGGGCAGGCTCTGCGCCAGCGATTCCCAGGTCAGCCGCGCCACCCCCCAGGTCTGCGACTTGAACGTCCACAGCTTCGCCGCCGGGCCGGTGTGAGTGTCCTGGGTCAAGGGCCGCTCCCGCGAGACGAACTCGTAGGCCAGGAAGCAGATCACCGCCGCCACCGCGATGGGCGTGACGATCGCCCACAGCAGCGTCGAGCCCCCGAGGTCGCCGGTCACCAGCTCCCGCGCTGCGTCCAGCACCGTGCGCGCCGGCAGGAAGTGACTCGCCGAACCGAGCCGATCGGCCCAGCTCTCCAGCGAAGCCTGATCGACGCGCTTGATGATCATCGGCACCAGCGAGGGCAGGGCGATCGCCGCCAGCGGCAGGAAGATCAACATCACCCGCAGGCGGCGGGACAGCCGCTGCGCCAGGCTGCCCGCGAGCTGCTGCAACGCCAGCAACGCCAACGCGTGGGTGACGAACAGCAGCAGGAACAGCGGGGTCGCCAGCGGCGCGCCGATGGACAACCCCACGCAAGTCGTCAGCAGCGCCATCAGCTCGAACAGCGTGATCGCCTCGCCCGCCCCCGCGAAGAGCTCGGCGCCGAAGAGCGAGACGTTGCGCACCGGGAACACCTTGAGCGTCTCCCAGGGCAGCTGCCGCGAGCCACTGGAGATCCCACCCAGCAGTCCCGCGAAGAGCGTCAGCGCGCTGAAGCCTAAGGCGGTGAGCGCGACCGCAGACTCCGACTCAGCCTCAGAGAGCCGCGCGCCCGCGAAATACCCGGCGGCGCCCAGGCCCAGCAGCAGCGGGAGCACCGAGGTCAGGCCGATCATCACCACCAGCAGCACCAGCGCCCACAGCCCACTGGTGCCCATCTGCTTGCGCATCCGGTTCCAGGTGCTCTGCAGGTGCACCACCGCGAGCGCGCGGAACGGCGTCACAGCCAAGAGAGGCCCCCGCGCGGCGCGCCGCCCACCAGGTTGACGAAGAGCGACTCCAGCGACTCCTTGCCCTGGCGCAGCTCATCGAAGGTGCCGAAGCCCTTGAGCTTGCCCTCGTCGATGATCGCGATCAGCGGGCAGAGCTTCTCCACCACCTCGAGGATGTGGCTGGTGAGCACCAGGGTCACGCCCTTCTGCTGCAGCGCGAGCAGGATGTCCTTGATGGTGCGGTTGGTGATCGCGTCGATGCCTTCGAAGGGCTCGTCGAGGAACAACAGCTTGGGTCCGTGAATGAGCGCGGCGCACAACGCCAGCTTCTTCTTCATGCCGAAGCTGTAGTCGGCCACCAGGGTGCGGGTGCCGGGCTTGAGGTCGAGGGTGTCGAACAGCTCCAGGCCGCGCTTGTCGATCTCCCTGTCCTCGAGCCCGTACATGCGGCCCACGAAGTGGAGGTACTGCGCGCCCGTGAGCAGCTCGAGCAGGGCCATGTCTTCGGGCATCACGCCCATCAGGCGGCGCGCCGCCAGCGAGTCGTGCCGCAGATCGTGACCGAGCACCGTGATGCGGCCCGCGGTGGGCGCGACCAGCGAGGTCGCCATCTTGAGGGTGGTCGACTTGCCCGCGCCGTTGCGGCCCACCAGGCCCAAGAACGAGCCGGGCTCGATCGAGAGGGTGAGATCGTCGACGGCCACCTTTTCGCCGAAGCGCTTGGTGACGCCCTGCAGTTCCAACGCTGGAGCCATCTGGCCGGTCACCCGATGATGAAGTCTTCGCGCTCCATCCGCCCCTCGGCGAAGCGCGAGAGCGTGAAGCGTTCGAACAGCTCATCAGACTCACCCGTCGCCATCCACCTCGCCATTCGTTCGGCGACCGCGGGCGCCATCATGAAGCCGTGACCGACGAACCCGTGCATGTGCAGCAGGTTCTCGAGCTTCGGCGTCTTCCCGAGGATGGGTGAGTTGTCGGGGGTGACGTCGTAGGGGCCTGACCACTGCCGCAGCACCTTCACGCGCCCGGCCTGGGGCAGCTGCTCAGTGAGCGCCTGCGAGTACCGGGAGAGGAACCGCGCGGTGGAGCCGAGGTTCATCGCGGACGGCTCGCGCGGATCACCCATGCCGCCGACGATCTCGCCGCGCATCGACTGGGAGAAGTACAGACCCGAGTCGAGCACCGACACCAGCGGCCCCAGGAAGGGCTTGAGCGGCTCGGTGCTGCAGATCTCGTGGCGGTGCGGCTCGTTGGGCAGGTGCACGCCGGCGAGCCTGGCGATCTGCGGGCTCCACGCGCCCGCCGCCAGCACCACCCGCTCGCAGGCGATCTCGCCGCGATCGGTGAGCACCTTGGTGATCTTCCCGCCGCCCAGCTCGAAGCCCACCACGTCGGTGAAGGTCTCGACCTGCACGCCGCGCTTCTGCGCCTGCTGCGCGTACCCCCAGAGGAAGGGCCAGGGGAAGATCACCGCGTCCTTCGGGTTCCAGGCGGCGGCCTTCACCCCGGTCATCGTCAGCTCGGGCACCACGTCGCGGGCGGCGTCGGGCGTGAGGATCTGGGTGGGCACCCCGTGCTGGTTGTGCAGGGCGGCGCCGCGCTCGATCTTCTTCACCACCGCGTCGGACTTCGCCAGGAAGAGGTAGCCGCCCTGGCGGAACCAGACGTTGATGCCCATGTCGCGCGCGAAGCGCTTCATCAGCTCGATGCTGCGACGCGCGAGGCCGATGAGGGTGGGCGTGCCCCACTGCGCCCGGATGCCGCCCCCGTTGCGCCCCGAGGCGCCGGCGCAGAGGTAGCCCTTCTCGAGCACCACCACGTCGGTCTCGCCCTGCTCGGCGAGGTTCCAGGCGAGCGCGAGGCCCATGATGCCGCCGCCGATGATCACGATCTTCGCCTTCGACTTCACCGGCGCTTCCGAGCGGAGCGTGGGAAAGCCGATGTCCATGCCGCCGGGCACGCCGCCCTCGGACCCGCGGGTGGGATCGAACGAGGCGCTCGCCCAGTAGCCCAGCTCGGTGGGGAACAGCGGAGGCCTGGGCGCGAAGGGCATCAGCTGCTGCGGGGTGGGCTTCTTCGGGGCCTTGTCTTCCAGCAGGCGCGCCACCGCGTTGAGGCACTGCTTGCCCTGGCAGATGCCGGTGCCGAACCCGGTGAAGCGCTTGACCGACTCGATGTCGCAGTAGCCCTTGCCGATCGCGTGCTCGACCTCGCTCGCGGTGACGTCTTCACAGGTGCAGATGAGCGACTTGCTCATGGCGCCCCCGCCCCGCCGGCGAGCGCGTCGGCAGCGGCGAGCCCCTGCTCGGCGGCCGCGGAGGAGGACATCGGCCCGCGCACCTCGCCCGCCACGAAGAGGGTGGGGTTGACCGTCTGCCCGCGCGCGTCGGCCTGCACCACGAAGCAGCGCGCCTGCGCGTTCCACACCACCTCGGCGCCGCCACACTTCGCCAGCTCGAAGGCGGGGCTCAGCGGGCCGCAGGTGGCGATCACCTCGCAGGCGATCTTCCCGCCCGGCTTCACCGTCACCGCGTTCACCGCGCGCAAGCCGTGGGCGCGCTCGATCTCGGCGCCCACCGCGACCGCGGTGCCACCGGCGCCCTTCACCAGCTCAGCCAGCGACCGCGCCTCGCTCAGCTCACCCACGCACGCGATCGTCTTCCCCGGCAGCACCCCGTGCCGGCGGATCAGGGTGGACACCGCGCGCCCGGACATCACCCCGGGGAGATCGTTGTTGGGAAAAGTGGGCAGCATCGGGTGCCCGCCCACCGTCAGCAGCAGCCGCTTGTAGAAGACCAGGTGCAGCCGCTGCCCCTCGATCACCGCGAGGAACGCCTTGCCGTCGTCGGCGAACAGGCCCACCACCTCGGCGCCCACCCGGGCCGGCGCGTTCCAGGGCGCGGGCTGACCCGCCTCGGCGCCGGTGATCAGCCGCCCGCCCACCTGCGCTTCGCGCTCGAACAGCACGTAGCTGACCCCGCGGTTCGAGAGCTGCCGGGCCGCCGCCAGCCCCGCCGCGCCGCCGCCCACCACCACCAGCTCGTGCTCCTCGATGATCGCGGGCTGGCGCGCTTCGGCGGGACGCTCCGGCAGCACGCCCAGGCCCGAGAGCTGGCGCGCGATCTTCAACATCACCTGCTCCGCGATCGGCCACCCCGCCATGAACTCGTGGTGGTTGAACCAGTCCCGGAAGACGAAGTCGTTCGCGCGCAGCAGATCGATCCGCACGTCCGGCATCGCGTTCTGCCGCTCGAGGCGCATGCCTGGCTTCACCGCGGTGCGGCAGGTGGGCACGTTGGGGATTCCATCGACGCGCATCAGGCACTGCGCGCAGGCGCCGGTGAGACAGAAGGGCCCGCGAGGCCGGTGGTACTTGGGCGAGCGGCTGAAGATCAGCTGATCGTTGGCGAGGACGGCGCAGGCGACCGGCTCACCTTCGCGGGCCTGCAGTTGGTCACCGTCCAGCTCGATGGTGACCGGGGAATCGACGGGGATGAAGCGCGGCATGGGGCAGGGCGCGGTGTACTGCGCTTCCCCGGTACCGGGAAACGAAGACGTTCAGGGCTTCGGGTGCGCTGACAGCCACGTGTAGATCGTGTTGGCCCACCCATCATTGAAGAGGGGAAGGTGGCTGCCGCCGCGAATGCGCCACAGCTCCGCGGCCGCGCCATCTGGGCAGCCATTGAACGATTCCCGCTGGGTCTCGGAGAACACCAGATCGGTGACGAGGTCGAGATCGCCCCCGATGGGCTCGAGCTGCGTGCCGGTGCAGTGGTTCTTGGCCCCCCAGGTGGCGACGCTGGTCTCCGCGGCCGGGTAGGGCGGCTGCCCGGCGAGCGCAGTGC
>VFKJ01000881.1 GCA_009885595.1 Myxococcales bacterium
CTTCGCGCAGAAGGTGAACTACGTGCCCGGCCGCACGCTGTCCCCCTCGGTGATCCTCGTCGACAGGTTCAACAACGACACCTTCAACGACGTGACCGTGCTCGCCCCCTTCTCCAGCAGCACCGAAGTCTGGACGTACCTCGGCCTCTGTCGCTGAGGTCGAAGTGCCCGGAACGACTGGGTGTCAGCACGGTCGTCATGCAGTTCAAAACGGCTTGAACTATATGAACGACCATGGACGCCTTCGTCGCCTTCAAGCCGTTCCTCACCCAGGTGGAGTCCTCGCTCACCGCGCAGCTCGGCGGTGAGGAGCCCGCGCCTGACGACACCCTGCTGCTGGCCGCGCGGCACCTGTGCCTGAAGGCCGGCAAGCGGGCGCGCCCGATGCTGGTGAAGATCTTCGGCGACACCCTGGGCGTACCCGAGGCAAGGCTCGTCGATCCCGCGGTGGCGGCCGAGCTCATTCACGCCGCCTCGCTGCTCCACGACGACGTGGTGGACAACGGCATGTTCCGCCGCGGCAAGCCGACGGTGAACGCCCGCTGGGGCAACATCGTGGCGGTGATGTCGGGCGACCTGCTGCTCTCGGGTGCGCTCTTGAAGCTCTCGAAGTTCGATCCCCGCATCGCCGAGGCGGCGCTGGCCACCGTCACCGAGATGACCCGGGCGGCGATGGACGAGGTGCAGGCCCGCGGCAACCTGGACCTCACCTTGGAGCAGCTCAAGGCCATCGGCGAGGGCAAGACCGGCTCGCTCTTCGGCTTCTGCGGCAAGGCCGCGGCGCTGGTGGCGGGAGACGAAGAGGCCGCCCGCCGCTTCGACGCCTTCGGCCGGCGCATCGGGGTCGCCTTCCAGATGGCCGACGACATCCGCGACATCTCCGGCACCGACGAGGGCAAGCCGCAGTACGCCGATCTCCAGTCGCGCACGCCCAACTTGCCCGTGGTGCTGGCGGTCTCGCGCGACGCCAGGCTCAAGCACCGCATCGGCGAGGCCTGGGGCTGGACCGCCTTGACGGCCGACAAGATCAAGGAACTGGGCACCGCGGTGCTGGTCACCGGCGCGCTCGACGACGCCACCGTGCTGATGAACCAGGAGATCGATGCCGCCGTCGACGCCCTGGGCCCGTATGCTCAGCGCGAGTCGGGCGAAAACCTGGTGATGTGGGCGCGCACCCTGGCCCGGGGCATCGCGCTGAAGGGAGCCGCATGAAGGGGTACCTGTGGCAGCACGAGGCGACCGCCGGGCAACCCAAGGAACTGCTCGACTGGGAATCGGTGGCCATCGACGCGGTCGGCAACGTGATCGAGTTCTGGGGCTTCAAGCGCAACCAGGGCCGGGTGTGGGCGCTGCTGTACCTGCGGGACGTGGCCCTGACCGCCGCCGAGATCGAGAAGGACCTCGCGCTGAGCAAGGGCGGGGTGTCGATGCTCCTTCGCGATCTCGAGCGCTGGGGCGTGGCGCTGCGGGTGCGCACCCCGGGCGACACTTCCTGGCGCTACCGGGCCGAGACCGATCTGCTCAAGATGGCGCGCCGGGTGATCGAAGAGCGCGAGTTCTCCTTCATCGCGCGCATCAGGGCGGATCTCGAGGAAGCCCGGAAGCTGGCCGAGAACGACGCCACCACCACCAAGGCGCAGGTGCAGCGGCTCAAGCGCATGGAGACCCTCGCCGAGGCCACCGAGAAGGCGCTGCGCCTCTTCCTCAAGACCTCGCGCCTCGACGTCGGCGGCATGTTCGAGGTCTTTCGCAGCTGACGTGGGGGCGTTACACAGCTGCGCATGGACGCGCACTACGACATCGTCATGAAGGCCCGGCAGCAGGCAGGTGAAGGCCACCGGTTCTACTTCGCCTACTCCACCATCCTCGATCGGGC
>VFKJ01000074.1 GCA_009885595.1 Myxococcales bacterium
TCCACTGGCCCCGGGCGTCGAGCGAGCCGGTCCCCCGAGCGTTCGCACCCGCCGTCCCCGCAGCAGGCGTGGACCCTGAGCCGCCATTGAGCCCATTGCTCGCCACCGAGCAGCCGGCCCAGCCTCCCGCGCCCGCGAGCTGGCCGCTTCCCCACGCCCCATCGGGGCTCGAGCCCGCGCCCCCCGCGCCGCCGGTGAAGCCGCTGCCTTGCCCTGCGCTGAGCCCACCGAGGCCACCGCGGGGGCTCGTGTTCGGCAGCCCTCGCGTCGCGCCCTCGCCAGGAAAGCCGGGGTTGCCCTTCGCGCCCGCAGCGCCTCGCACCCCATCGGTCCCCGCGCCGCCTGCGCCCGCAGTCACCTGCACGAACCGAAGGCTCAAGAGCGCCCCGCTGTTCACCACCCGCATCGCCTGCGCCGCCGCGCCGCGAGGCGCCTCTGCGCCCTGGACGATCACCCGCTCCAGCGTGATCGGAGCGGGGAGGCGATCGACCAGCAGCCCACTGGAAGGCGCGAGGATGATCGCCCGCGCCGAGGGACTCGCCGACCGCGCCCAGGTGGCGTCGTAGCCGCCGTAGAGGCTGACGCCGGCACTCCAGCTCGAGGGGGCGAGGTACCTGCCGGTCGCGACGAAGATCTGCCGCTTGCCCGTGACGTTCGCCACGCCCAGCGCGCGCGTGAGCGTCTGCACCGGATCGGTGAGCGAGCCGCGACCCAGATCGTTCCCGAACATCGCGACGAACACGGCCTCGCTCGCGTCGCCGTCGATCCCGTCGCAGTTGGTGTCTTCGAAGAGATCGTCAGGCGAGTCGATGGTGCTCGCGCAGACGCAGCTCAACTGAGCGCCGCAGACCTGGAAGCGGCCGCACGCGTTTCCCACGCCGCAGGAGGCGATGGTGCCTCCGCAGCCGTCCGAGAGGTTGGTGCCGCAGGTGGCGTTGAGCGAGGCGCAGGTGTTCGGCCGGCACGCGCAGTGGTTGACGCTTCGGTCGCAGAACATCTGGCCGCCGCCGCAGTCGAGGCCGCCGCCGCAGCGGGGAATGGTGCCGCCGCACCCGTCGGGCAGATCCTCTCCGCAGGTCGCGCCCAGGCTCGCGCACGTCGCGGGAGCGCACCGGCAGGTGTGACTCGAGGGATCGCACGACCA
>VFKJ01000438.1 GCA_009885595.1 Myxococcales bacterium
CCGGCCGCGTGAGGGTGGTGTTGGTGCAGATGATCCCATCGGTGCCGCAGGCCATCGCCACGTCGACCACCGCGTCGATCGCCTCGTCCCCGAGATCCGGCGCAATCTTCAAGAACAGCGGCCGCCCGGTGACCTTCACCCGCACCGCGCGCAGCAGCTTCGAGAGCGCCTCCGGCTCCTGCAGCTGCCGCAGCCCCGGCGTATTGGGCGAGCTCAGGTTCACCGCCACGTAGTCCGCGAGCGGGGCGAGCTTCTCCGCGCAGGCGACGTAGTCATCGACCGCCGACTCCAGCGGCGTGTCCTTGTTCTTGCCGATGTTCACGCCGATGGGCGCGGGCCTCCACTCGAGCTCACGCAGGCGGCCTTCCATCGCGGCCATGCCCTCGTTGTTGAAGCCCATGCGGTTGATGAGGGCCTCGTGCTCCTTGAGGCGAAAGATGCGCGGCTTCGGGTTGCCGGGCTGTGCGCGCGGGGTCACCGTGCCCACTTCGACCGAGCCAAACCCCAGCGCGAACAGCCCGGTGATCGCCTCGGCATTCTTGTCGAGCCCCGCCGCGAGCCCGACCGGGTTGGGAAAGTCGAGCCCGCCCACGCGCACCTTGAGGCTCGAGCGCTCGGGGTTCGCGCTCCTGCGCATCGCCCCGGCGACACCGGGGGCCAGCTCAGCCAGCGACAACCCCCACATGCCCACCTGGTGGGCGACCTCCGCGTCGAGGCGGAAGAGCAGGGGGCGCAGCAGTCGGTACATCGTCAGGCGTGCCTGGGAATGAACGAGTAATCGCGCGCCCACACCAGGGTCTGATTGACCTGCTCGGGCGTGAGAATGCGGTTGCTCTCGATCAGCTCGATCTCCCGGCGCATGTCGGTGTCGAGCAGGTACGGGCCGTCGGTGTTGAAGGTGATCTTCACCCCGCGATCCCAGAAGGTGCGCACGATGTGCTCGAACTCCTTCACGCCCTCGACCGCCTTGGTCTGCAGGTTCGAGGTGGGGCACAGCTCGAGCACCACGTCGCGTTCCTTGAGCAGCTTCATCGCGTGCTCGTCGTAGGCGGCGCGGATGCCGTGGCCGATGCGGTTGGGCTTGAGCTTCTCCACCACCGCGATCACGCCCTCGGCGCCGGTGCCCTTGGTCTCGCCGGTGTGCACGGTGGTCTTCAGGCCGCCCTTGCGCGCGCGCGCGAAGAGCTCTTCGTAGTGCGCCACCACCTCGGGCTTGAGCTCGAGCGCGTCAGACTCGGTGCCGGCCAGATCGATGCCCAGCACGCCGCGGTGCCGGTACTTGATCGCCTTGTCCACCATGATGCCGTTGAGCTTGCTGTCCCACTCTCGGGCCAGGCAGAAGATGAGGCAGGCCTTCACGTCGTACTCGAGCACCGCGCGGTCCATGCCGCGAATGGCCGCCGAGATGATGTGATCGAGATCGAGCTCGGAGTGCAGGTTGCGCTTCATCGGGTTGAAGCGCAGCTCGATCTGGGTGACGCGCGAGCTGCGGTACTCCTTGCCGATCACCTCGTACACCGAGCGCTCGATCGCCGCGGGGGAGCTCTGAATCTTCTCCGTCCACTGGTGCATGATCTTCAAGTAGCTGTCGAGGCTGTCGACCTTGTCGGGAGACGCGGTGATGAGCTCGACGAACTCGAAGTAGTTCTTCACCGGCAGCTTGAAGCCCTGCTGGTGGGCGATGGACCAGAGGATGTGCGGGGCGACGGCGCCGCCCATGTGAATGTGCAGATCGATCAGCTCGCGAGGCAGCATGGCTTTCAATGCCACATGATCATTCCGGGCGAAAGCGCCGTAGTGCATGCTGGCCTGACGATGGCCACGAAGAAGAAGAAGAGCCCGAAGAAGAGCCCGAAGAAGGCTGCCCCGAAGGTGAAGAAGGCGCCCGCCAGGAAGGCGGCCGTCAAGAAGGCGGCGGTGAAGAGGGCGCCCGTGAAGAAGGCCAGCAAGCGCCGGCCGCCCATGCACGAGAAGGTGGTTCACCAGGAGCTGGCGGAGAACGACACCGAGCGCGACGAGACCTTCGAGGTCTTCAAGTCGTTCGACCGCGACGGCTCGGGCAGCATCGACAAGGCCGAGCTCTCCCGCCTGCTCGAAGCGCTGGGCCAGGACGTGCCGGAAGAAGAGCTCGCGATCGCGATCGACGCGATCGACCTGAACCACTCCGGGCGCATCTCGTGGGACGAGTTCCAGGCCTGGTGGTCAGCGCGCTGAGGGCACCACCGCCAGCGCCGCGCCGGGCACGAAGGTCTCCAGGGTGCCCGGCTCGCGCAGCACGTAGATGGTGAGCTTCGCGTCGGTGGCCAGATCGAGCATGCGCGGGCCGGTCGCCAGCTCGGCGAGCACCCGGCCCCCGCGGGGCTGCACCAGCCTCGTCACCGGCCCGGGCACCACCAGGGTGCGCCGGCTCACCGTCAGCGCAATGGCGTGGTTCAGCTCGTCGCCCGAAGAGCCCAGCACCCACTCCGCGCTGCCATCGGGGAGCACCCGGGTGGCCGCGCCGCGGGCGTCGGCGGCGATCACCCCCCCATCCCACGGGAGCAGGGTGAGCGTGCGCGCGTCGCAGGGCAGGGACTTTTCCCAGAGCACCTGCCCGCGCTTGCCCAGGCAGATCAGCACCGTGCGCCCATCGCGCGCGCCGCCGATCCAGGTATGGCCGCGCGCCCAGACCGGCGACGAAGGGGTGGCGAGAATGAGCTCCCGCGTCCAGACGATCGCGCCGGCGGGGGTGGTGTCGCCCGAGGACAGCGCGTCGCACAGGTAGATCGCCGAGTGCTCCCCGCGGTTGAGCACCACCAGCGCGCGGTTGCGCACGGCCACGGGGGCGCGCGCCACCGGGAGCCCCGCCTTCACCCGGAACCGCACCTGCCCGTCGGCGGCGTCGATGCCGTACAGGGTGCCGCCGTCGGTGCCGACGATCACCCGGGTGCCCACCCGCGAGAAGGTGAGGCTCTGGGTCCGGGGAGGCTCGAAGCGCCACAGCTCGCGGCCGGTCTCCCGCGCGAAGCCGGCCACGCCCCGGCGGCCCAGCGGGCACACCAGCACGCCGGCGACCGACTCGAGATCCGGACCCAGCCGGCCGCCGTCGTGATCTCGCATCCACCGCGCGGTGGGCCCACGACCCTCGAAGAACAGCACCCGCTCGGGGCTGGCACAGATCGCGTCTCCGTCGGGGCTGATCGCGACCCCGCGGGTGGAGAGGTGACGGAACGCGGTGGCCCCGGTGCGGGTGAACGCGTGGGCGGCGTGCGCCGAGTGCACGATCGCCCAGCGCTTGCCCAGCACCACCCGGCCGCCTTCTTCGCCCAGCGCCACCGGCCGGCTCCAGCGCGGCTGCAGGGTGACGCGGCGCACGTCGCCGACGGGCGCGAGCGGCACCCCCGGCGTCGAGCGCGGCGGGCTCACCGTCGCCTGGGTGGTGTCGGGCACCGGCTGGCGCAGCGCCGTCAGCCCGTCGGTGCAGCGCACCTGCAGCGCCTCCACGTAGGGGTTCGCGCCCAGACCGGGGTTGCGCGAGCGCAGCGCGAGGCAGAGATCGAGCCCCGCGCGGTACACCTGGTCTGCCGGCACGCTCTGGCCCCCCAGCCGCGCGCCCCCTTCGGTCGCGGCGCGCGCCAGGCCCATCATGGTGAGGAAGGGCAGGCCGGCCTGCTGGGTGCCGTCGGGTCGCGTCAGCTCGCCGTCGAAGAGCAGGGGAGGCAGCCCCGCGCGCGTCTTCCGGTTCCACGCCAGCGTGCGGTTCTCGTCGTCGCGCAGCGAAAAGCCGATGCCGTCACTGGCGCTGCGCACCGCGCTCCAGGGGCTGGGCGTGTCCCGCGCCGGCCGCTCCTCGATCACCGCGAAGGTCAGCCGCTTGAGCCGCTTCTCCAGGGCCACCAGCTCAGGCGCGAGGTCGCCCTTGTGCTGGCCCACGTCGCGCAGGAACCCCCGCGCGCACTTCACGGCCGCCTCGACCAGGGTGGGCAGCTCCACCCCGATCGGCGCGCGCACTTGCCGGGGTGGCTGGGAGAGGTCGATCACCCAGACCGTCACTTCGTTGCCCGCGGTGCGCCACAGGCACAGCTCGAGGTGCACGTCTTCCAGCGAGACCTGGCCGGCCCGTTCGCCGTCGACCACCAGCGCGCTCACGGCATCGACCAGCGCGCCGACGATGCGCACCAGCGGCTCGTCGTTGGCGCCGGGCAACACGTTGATGCCCTCGAGCTCGAAGGCGAACGCATCGCGGGGGCCGCCGGGACCGGGCGTTTCCCGCCGCCAGCTGTGCCCCACCCGGAACCTGATCACCGCTCACCCTCTCGTGCCGAGCCCCTGATCACGATGCCGATCGGGGGTGCTCATCACACGTTGACACTCACTGTACCCCTGCGTACATTCCGCGTCTCCTGTTGGCTTCCAGTGGAAGCCCCTGAATTTACTTGGGAAAATCATGACATTCTATGAAGCGGCGCTCCGCGTCCTCGAAGAGGCGGGCATGCCGCTCCACTCGACGGACATCACGAAGCGCGCTGTCGATAAAGGCCTGTTGTCGCACGTGGGGAAGACGCCCGAGATCACCATGCTGTCGCGGCTCGCTGCGATGGCCAGGCGTCCCCGCGATCGCAAGCTGCAGGTCACCACCAAAGACACCTTCGCGCTGACCGATTGGATGCTCCCGGAAGATCCCGAGGCGCTCAACGGCACGGGGGTGATGGAGCCCAACGCCGAAGAGGCGCTCCCGCCCTATCGCCCCTCCGAGCGGCACCCCGAGGCCCACGCAGAGTACCTGCGCACCATCGGCCGCCAGAGCGATCGCAAGCGCCGCGACGACGATCGGAAGAAGAAGTTCCCGCCGGTCGCCGAGGTGGCCTTCGAGGTGCTCGAGGAGTGCCAGACGGCGCTGGTGGCCAGCGAGCTGCTCGCCCGCCTCAAGGCCCGTGAAGGCGCGGCCGACGATCTGCCCAGCTCGCGCATGATCGACGGCCTGGCCAGCGACAACCAGAAGCGCCTGGACGACGGCCGCAAGCCGCTCTTCGCCGCCGCCCGGGGGGAGTCCAACGAGCTGCAGATCTCGCTCGAGCCGCAGGCCGAGGGTGGCCCCGCGCCGCTCGAGGTGCAGCAGGCGTTTTGCGCGGCCTGCAACCTGCCCTTCGAGAACGGCCGCGTGGTGCTCAAGAGCGAGCAGCGCGCGCAGCAGCAGCAGCAGCAGGCGGCCGGGGCGCCCAGCGTCGCCGCGCCTCCCGCGGCGGAAGATCTGGCGCTGTTCCAGACCGCGCGTCACGCCGGCAAGGACGCCCGCAAGGCGATGGCGCGCATCCTGCGCAAGAAGCTCTCGGACCTCGACCTGGGCACGTTCGAGAAGGCCTGCGTGCGCATGCTGCACGGCCTGCACTTCCGCGAGCTGAAGGTGGCCCGCCGTTCGAAGGACGGCCCGCTGATGACCGCGCGGCGCCGCGAGGGCAGCCTCGAGATCCGCTACGCGGTGCGCCTGCTCAAGGGCGGCGGCCAGGTCGAGCGCCGGCACGTTCAGGAATTGCGCCGCGAGCTCTCGCAGACCGGCGCCAACGTCGGCCTGCTGCTCACCGCGGGCGAGGCTCGCGGCGACGCCCGGGGCGAGTGCACCACCGGCGCGCTCGTCATGATGTGGGCCGGCGACGCGCTGGCCGACAAGTTCTTCGAGGCGAAGGTGGGCGTGTCCGTCACCACCATCGAGCTCTACGACATCGACGAGGCCTTCTTCGCGCAGGCCAAGCTCGACGCCGACGAGTCGACCCGCCGCCGTGAGGAAAAGCAGAAGGACCGCGATCAGCGCGCGCCTTCCGCCGAGGGCAGCGACGAGGTGCGCGCCGAGGCCGTCTCCGCGACCTCCGTGGACGCGGGCCTGCCCACCATCCCCGAGGGGATCGCCGCCGTGCAGCCGGCTGAGGCCGCCGAAGGTGAAGAGGGCGACGACGAAGGTGAAGAGGGTGAAGAGGGTGAAGAGGGCGAGGAAGGCGACGAGGGTCCCGAGGAGGGCGGCGACGCCGCGGCTCCCGGTGCGCCCGGTGAAGGCAAGCGCCGCCGCCGCCGTCGTCGCCGTCGCCGTCGCGGTGGCCCGCTGCGTCCCGAGGGTGCTCCTGGTGAGGCCGCTGTCGGCGGTGCGCCCGCTCCGAGCGGTGCTCCGGTGGCCAGCGAGGCTGCTGCCCCCTCGGCCCCGGCCCCAGCCCCGGCCGAGGCTCCTGCTCCCGCGGCTGAACCCGCTCCCGCCCCCGCGCCTCCGTCAGAGCCAGGCCCCACGACTTGAAGGCTTCCGGCCGCACCGCCGCATGCGTGGCGCTGCTGCTGGGAACGGCTGCCTGCTCGAAGTCGAGCAGGCCCTGGATCGATCGGCTGGAGGTCGATGCCTTCGAGGGTGGCGAGATCGTCTCCCTCTCCAAGGCCCAGCTCGAGGCGCAGCTGGTCGCCAGGCTGGAGGCCTCGAAGTTCATCGTCGCGAAGCCCGGCCAGAAGATCCCCGACGAGGTGAAGCCCTGGCGCCTGGAGCTGGCCGCCGGCCTCAGCGAGCCCGATCTCGAGCGCCAGACCTCGTCGGTGGTGCTCGCGCTCGAGCTGCGGCACACCGGCAAGTCCGAGCCGTTCGCGATCGACTCGCACGTGCAGGTCAAACCCGCGCAGGGCAATGACGTCGAGGCGATGCAGAGCGCCATTC
The DNA here is from genome assembly GCA_009885595.1 of Myxococcales bacterium. Taxonomy (GTDB): domain Bacteria; phylum Myxococcota; class Myxococcia; order Myxococcales; family Myxococcaceae; genus Archangium_A. The sequence continues at coordinate 6,665 of VFKJ01000438.1, forward strand.
GCGATGCCCTCGAGGACGCGCTGGGCCGGGCCGTGCGCCAGGCGGCGGCGCTGATCACCCTGGAAGACGCCGCCGAGGGGGTGGTGCTGGGAAAGCTGCACGACCCCGATCCCGCGGTGGCCGACGCCGCCCTTCGCCTGCTGGTGCGCCGCCACCACAAGGCCGCGCTGCCCGCGCTGCTGGAGCGGCTCAAGAGCGACGATCTCGACCTGCTGCGCGGCGTGGTGGGCCTGCTGGTCGAGCTGGGCGCCCCCGAGGCGGTCAACCCGCTGGTGGAGGCCGCCAACCAGAAGGGCCCCGGCTTCGAGCGCGAAGTGGTCTTTGCCGTGGGCGCCATCGGCGGTGACGACGCCGAGGCCTACCTGGACCTCGTCGCCACCGGTCACGATGATCCCCTCGTCCGGGCCAGCGCCGCGCAGGCGCTCAAAGAACTCAGAGAGAAAGCCAAGAAGGCCGCGCCCCACCCCGGAGAACCCCGATGAAGCGTCACCTGCTCTTGTGTGCCTTCGCCCTCGCGGCGTGCACCACCACCTCGAAGGCCACCTCCACCGGGCCCGGCAAGCCCGCGCCGACGGCCGCCGATTTCTACCCGCTGGCCCTCGGCACCACCTGGACCTACCAGGTGAAGCTGCTGGGCGAGACGCGCACGATCGAGGTCAGCACGCTGCGCAAGACCGGCGAGGGCTTCGTGGAAGACTCCACCGGGGCCCAGTTCATGGTCGACGGCTTCGGGGTGAGGGATCAGAAGCGCTACCTCCTGCGCAACCCCATCGCCACCGGCACCAAGTGGACCAACGTGGTCTCGGTCTCCTCGGTCGAGTCCTACGAGATCCTCTCGGCCCACCAGCCCTGCGACGCCCCGGCCGGCAAGTGGGAAGGGTGCGTGGTGGTCGAGAGCCGCAACCGCGTGGAGGAGGGCACCACCCTCGTCAACGAGATGACCTTCGCCCCCGGTGTAGGCATCGTGCGCCTCTCCACGGTGCTGGAATCGAACGGCAAGCAGATCCCCCAATCGACCCTCGCGCTGGTGAAGTTCCAGCCCCCGCCCGGATGACGCGCTTGAAGGGTTTGGCCGCGGGAACTACCGTTCGGTCGTGGACCCTGCAGAGCTCTCGAATGAGGAGATGATCCTCTCCTTCCTCGCCGAAGGCGGGGACGACTACATCTCGGGGGCCGCGCTGTCAGACAAGCTGGGGCTCTCCCGGACCGCGGTGTGGAAGTACGTCGAGCAGCTGCGCAAGCTCGGGTACCGCATCGACGCCCAGTCGGCCAAGGGGTACCGGCTGCTCGAGGTGCCCGACAGGCTCACCACGCTCGAGGTGGGCCCGCTGTTGGCGACGCGCGAGCTGGGCAGCACGCTGCACCACTACGAGACGCTGGAGTCGACCAACGCCAAGGCCTTCGAGCTGGCGCAGGAAGGCGGGTCCCACGGCGAGGTGATCGTCACCGAGCACCAGACCCTGGGCAAAGGTCGCCGGGGCCGCTCCTGGGTGTCGCCGGCCGGCAAGAGCCTGGCGATCAGCGCCATCTTGCGCCCGGAGATCGCGCCTTCGCGCGCGCCGGAGCTCACCCTGGTGGCTGCGGTGGCGCTGGCCGAGACGCTGCGCGATTCCGGCGTGGAGGCCACCATCAAGTGGCCCAACGACGTGCAGATCGGCGGCAAGAAGGTCGCCGGCATTCTCACCGAGCTGAGCGCCGACGTGGAGCGGGTGCACTTCGTGGTGCTGGGCATCGGCGTCAACCTGAACTCCGAGCTGTCCGACTTCCCCCCCGAGCTGGCGGACGTCGCCACCTCGGTCAGCCTGAACCGCAAGAGCCCGGTGCACCGGGCCCTCTTCCTGGCCGCGCTGCTGGCCAAGCTCGAGCAGTGGCTCGACACCTGGACCGACGACGGCTTCGAGCCGGTGCGCGCCGCCTGGAAGCGGCTGGCGTCGTCGATGCTGGGCCAGGAAGTGCTGGTGCGCGTCGATCAACGCGAGCTGCGCGGCATCGCCGAGGACCTCGACCCCAGCGGGGCCCTGCTGCTGCGCGTGGGCGACAAGCTGGAGCGGGTGCTCTCAGGCGACGTCGAGCAGGTCCGTTCCCGGAAGTCGTAACGGGGGCAGGGCGGCGGCGATAAGATCCGCCGCCATGCTGCTCGCCATCGACGTCGGCAACACCAACACCGTTCTGGGCGTCTATGACGGCCGCACCCTGCGGGCCCACTGGCGCATCGAGACCACCGCCCGCCGCACCTTCGACGAATACGGCATCCTCACCCTGCAGCTGTTCGCCCACGCGAACCTCGACCCCAAGAAGGTCGACGCGGTGGTGGTCAGCAGCGTGGTGCCCTCGCTCCAGTTCAACCTGGAGAAGATGAGCGAGCGGTACTTCGACACCACTCCGATGTTCGTGGGCCCGGGCGTGAAGACGGGCATGCCGATCCTCTACGACAACCCCCGCGAGGTCGGCGCCGATCGCATCGTCAACGCCGTGGCCGCCTGGGAACGCCACAAGGGCGCGTTGATCGTGGTCGACTTCGGCACCGCCACCACCTTCGACGCGGTGACCGCGAAGGGCGAGTACGCCGGCGGGGCCATCACCCCCGGCATCACCGTCGCCATGGACGCGCTCACCCGCAACGCCAGCAAGCTGCCCCGGGTGGAGTTCGCCCGGCCTCCCCACGTGATCGGCAAGAACACCGTGCACTCGATGCAGTCGGGCCTGGTGTTCGGCTACGTCTCGCTGGTCGACGGCATCTGCGAGCGCATGAAGAAGGATCTGGGGCCCACCACCAAGGTGTTCGCGACCGGTGGGCTCGCCCCGTTGATCGCCAGCGAGTCGAAGGCCATCGAAGAGGTCGACGAGTTCCTCACCCTCGAGGGGCTGCGACTCATTCACGAGAGGAACAAATCATGAGCGACCAGCCTGCTGCAGCCACGGCCCCGGGGGCCGGCGATCCGGCGGTGTGCCCCATCACCCCCGAGTTCCTGCCGCCGAACATGCTCAAGCACGTCGACCCGAAGGCCCCCGTGCCCCTGCGCATGATGGCGGCCAAGGCGCTGGTGCCGCTGAGCCCGTCCGACATGCTCAGCGTGCTCTTCATGCTCTCGTACGATCCCGATCAGGGCGTGCGCGACCAGGTGCAGAAGACCGCTACCACCCTGCAGGATCGCACCGCGGCCTCGGGCTTCCGCGACGAAGAAGTGCACCCCCCGGTGCTCGGCTACTTCCTGCGCCTCTACGGGCAGAACGACACCTACGCCGAGATGCTGATCCTCAACGGCAGCACCCCCGACGACGCGGTGGCGGCGGTGGCCGAGAACTGCAGCAAGCGCACCGCCGAGACCATCGGCCAGAACCAGCTGCGCCTGCTGCGCCAGGACGAGATCATCCGCGCCCTGGCGAGGAACCCCAACGCCGCTGGCGCGCTGATCGACGGCGTCTGTGACTTCGCGGTCCGCAGCGGCATGACCCTGTCGGACGTGCCCCAGATGGTCGAGGCCCGGGTGCGCCTCTTCGGGCCCCAGGCGGCGGCCGCGCCCCCCCCGCAGGAAGGCCCCAGCGCCGAGGACATCATGGCGGAGTTCTCCATGCCCGACCCCGAGGGCGGGGACGGGGCGGAGCCCGAGAGCTCCACCCCGATGGAAGAGGGCAAGAAGCTCTCGCTCTCCAAGCGCATCATGTCGATGAACGTCTCGGAGAAGATCAAGCTCGCCACCAAGGGCAACAAGGAAGCCCGCGGCATCCTCATGCGCGACTCCAACAAGCTGGTCTCGGTGGCGGTGATCCGCAGCCCGCGCATCACCGACGGCGAGGTGCTGGGGCTGGCCCAGAGCAAGACCTGCATCGAAGACGTGCTGCGCGTCATCTACAACAAGCGCGAGTGGCTGCGGAAATACGCCATCAAGCTGGCGCTGGTGAAGAACCCCAAGGTGCCCCAGGGCGTGTCGATGCGGCTCATCAGCACCCTCCACGAGCACGACGTGAAGGGCCTCTCGAAGGACAAGAACGTGCCCGGCAGCGTGCAGATGCTCGCCAAGAAGCAGCTCGAGAAGAAGGTGCCCAAGAAAACCGAGTGAAGCGAAGGCGCTCTCTCTAAGCCTCGGCGAGCTCGTCGAGATCGAGGTCTTCGCTCTCGGCGGGCGTCTCGGCGAGCGTGTCCATCGCCTGCTGCAGGTTCGAGCGCAGGCGATCGAGCTGCTCCTGGTTGGCCTTGAGCCGCGACTGAATGCGGCCGGCCTTCTCCTCGGCGCGGGTGCTCTGCGCTTCCGCGTCGGCCAGCCGCTGGCGCAGGGTGGAGATCTCGTCGGCGAAGCTGGTCGCCTGCGAGGTGAGCTGGGTGCGGGCCGAGTCGAGATCCATGTTGGCCTGCTCTGCCTGCGAGCGGAGCTCGTCGGCCTCGCTGGAACGCTCCTCGAGCTGAGACTTGAGCGCCTCGGCCTCGCCGCGCGCCTCGGAGAGCTCCGACTCGGCGGTCTGGCGGGCCGACTCCGATTCCTGCTGGCTGGCCCTCAGGCCGTCGGCCTGCCCGTCGAGCTCGGCGACCCGCTGCTGAAGCGACTCGAAGTCGCCCTGCAGGGTGCTGAGCTTGGCGGACGCCGAGCGGGCCTCTTCCTTCGCGGAGAGCAGCTGCTGGTCGACCTTCTTGCGCTCGGACCCGAGCTGATCGGCCTTCTGCTGCAGCGTCTTGAGCTGCGCGTCTTTCTTGGCCAGCTCGCCGCTCGACTCGGAGAGCTGCTGCTCGATGGTGTTTTCCTTCTCGTGCAGCTCGAGGACCTCCTGCTCCTTGGC
>VFKJ01001126.1 GCA_009885595.1 Myxococcales bacterium
CGACGATCCGCGCCTGCGTGTTCTCACCGGTGCCCGCGCGCATCGAGCAGCGCTGAAATCGGCCCCTCACCCTGACCCTCTCCCCGCTGCGCAGGGAGAGGGAACTCACTGCACCCGCAAGGTGAGAACCGAAGAGACGGTGCCGTTGAGTGTCAGCCACAGCGTCTGGGTGGCTGCGTCGAGGGTCGCGAAGTAGCCGCTGCCGGGCTGCAGCGGCACCCCGCCCAGCGACACCTCGGTCAGCTGGCTGGCGGTGAAGTTCGTGAAGCGCAAGATGGGCGTGGTCAGCGTGCTGCCCCTCGGATCGATGGTCAGGCTGGTGCCGCCCGCGACGCTGGGCACGTCCCACACTGCGTAGAGCGGGTTCCAGGTGGCGCCGGTGAGGGTGGCGGCGGTGAGGCGCTCGACCTCGGTGACCTTCGCCATGGTCTCGCCGCGCGAGCGCGAGCCCACCACCAGGAACACGCCGTACTTCACCTGCGGGTACCCGGAGAAGGTGCGGCCAAAGGCGCTCACCGAGGTCTTCCCGATGGCGCCGTAGTTCGAGCCCCACGCGAGCCGGTGCGAATTGGCGGTGGAGGGCAGCTCATACTGGTTGAGCTGGAAGGGCCACAGCCAGTCGGCGGGCATGGTCTGTCCCGCTGCGCTGCAGCCCGAGCCGCGGGTGGCGCTCGTCTTGCCCTGGCAGGCGGAGATGCTGCCGTGGCCGTAGTCGCCGCCGCCCACGTGCTGGGCGAAGGTCTCGGTCTGCACCGCGCCCATCTCTGCGTCGACCGCCGAGGACCACATGCGCACGTACGGCACCTGGTTGGGCGTGGAGTAGTCCCACCCGGAGTTGGTCGTCACCGGGCCGGTGCCGGTGGTGGCGAAGCGGTACTGATCTCCCCAGGCGATGCCGCCGATGGGGCCGCGCGTGCCTTCGAAGGCGAGGTCGCCATACGGCGCGCGGGTGTCGGCGTTGACGACGTTGGCCGCCGCGAGCACGTCGTAGGTGATGGCGTAGACGGGCTCGCTGCGGCCCGTCGCGAAGAACCAGTGCACGGTCGCCATCACCGGACCGCCCGGGTTCATCTGCACCTTGAACTCGTGGATGGCGTGGTGGGCGCCGGCGAGCACGGTGCGGAACGTGCCGGTCTTGCCCTTCGAGGTGTCGGCGCTGGAGGCGTAGTGGTTCACCACGTAGCCCCAGCCGTTCCAGCTGTTGGCCCCGGTGCCGCGCGCGGTGCGGGTGGCGCCGTTGACGGTGAAGGTGAGCTCGCGCAGGTAGCCGCCGTTCGAGCCGCCGGGATCCGCGGAGGTGTTGCGCACCAGCGCGGCGCTGCGGGGGAGGCAGTCCCTGTCACTCCAGCTGTAACGATCTGAGAGGTAGCCTCCGACGCTCACGTTGGCGGTGAGTGATTCGGGCTGGCAGCCGCCAGGTCCGGGGGTGAAGCCGGCGATCGTGCTGGTGCCGCCGCTGCCGCCGGTGCCTCCGCCGGTGGTGCCGGTGCTTCCGCCTGTCGCAGTGCCGCCGCCGGTGGTGCCGGTGCTTCCGCCTGTCGCGGTGCCGCCGCCCGTCGACGTGCCTCCGCCGGTGTCTCCGTTACCGCCGCCGGTGCTGCCCGTGCTCCCGCCGGTCGCGTCGCCGCCGCCGGTCGCGTCGCCTCCTCCGGTCGCGTCGCCGCCTCCGGTTGCGTCGCCGCCTCCGGTTGCGTCGCCGCCG
>VFKJ01001125.1 GCA_009885595.1 Myxococcales bacterium
AGTACTGCGAGACGCACGGCATCTCGCTGATGAAGAGCTACGCGTACACCGACAGCTCCTCTGACTACGCGATGCTCACCGTGGTGGGCCGCCCCACGGCGGTGAACCCGGACATCCGGCTGCGGGCTGTAACTGCCTCCTGCCTCCCTCTCCCCTGCGGGCTGTCTCTTGATCACTTCGTGCTCGGGAGCTGCTGGGGCAGCGCCAGCTCGACGGCCTCGACACGGTCGAGGAGCTTGTCCCAGCCTCTCCAGAGGCTCGGATAGCCGGGTCGGCCGGTGTGCTTGGAGTCCATCCATCCGCCAAGCTTGGCAACGGCGGCGAGCGCCCATGCACAGCTCGGCGGCTGGCCCGGAGGCGGGCTGCCCCGCTCGGTCGCCTGCCACAGGGTGAGCCATTGGATGGCCGAGAGGGCCTGGGTGCAGAGCCGCGGAGAAGCCGGTCGCTCGGGAACGGGGAGATCCAGGCGTACCGGCCCATGCTTGCGGGAATCCTTCCCGAAGAGTTCGGCTCGAAGCCACATCAGCGGCACGGCGGCGAACATGCAAAGCACCGCGGCGCGTAGCAGGTTGTCCACGGTCTGGTTGCGCAGCCGCTCGATGTCGGTGCCATCGGATTTGCAGCACTTGTTGTACTCCTCGATCAGCCAGCGCAGGCCGTAGAGCCGCGCCACCCGAAGCACCGCCTCGGTGCTGTCGATGGGCTCACTGGTCAGCAGTATCCACTCGACCGGCTCACAGCCTTCCGGAGGGTCGACCTCCTTCAGGGACACCACGTTCACGTCGAGGGGTGGCAGCTCTTCCAGGCTGTGGGAGCGGCCGTCGATGCAGAGGGTGGTGGCCCGCACGGCGAGCACCGCGTCACGCGCGGGACGGCCACCCTTCTGGTCGATCCTCAGCCGAACGCGGCAGCGCTCTGCAGAGGCCCAGACGCGCGGCCGGAGATGGCCTTCGTCGCCGAGCCTGCGGTCCCAGCTCGAGCGAACCACGTAGCGAAGGTCGTGCGCCTGCATGTAGAGCAGGTACTCGAGGACGTCGGATTCGCGGTCGCTGATGTAGATGACCCGCTTCCGCGCCTCCCCGAACCGCTCGTCCGCCGCGGCCGCGCCCGCTTCCCACTTGAAGCTCTCCTTTCCCTCGTACGGGACCCGCTTGTTGCTCCCCCGGGGCTTGCCCGGAGTCCGGTCGGGGCGGATGCCGAGTTGCAGATCCACCGGGCCGATCACCGCGGCCGTTGCGGGATCCACGATGAGGGTGACGTGACTGAAAAAGCCGCGGCGCTTGCTGTCCTTCGCGCCGCCCAGGTCGCCGAGCTCGCTGGCGACCGAATGGCGAAAGCCGTAGCTGGTGGTGTCCTGGATGGCGGCGATGTCGCCTGGACAATCGCGTGCTGCCCTGGAGGCGAGCGCGCGACAACCTGCATCGATCAACGGCTCGATGGTGCTCTTGGGGTCCCGAATGAAGCGGTAGAGGCGCTCCTCGGCGGCCGGGCGGCCCATGCAGGCCTCGACGAATGAACCGGTGGGGTGGGCAGCAAGAGCGGAGAGCGCGGCCACCGCCCTTTGGGTCAACCTGAGGTCTCCGAGCTCGGCGTTGCTCCAAAGCTCGTGGGCGAATGACTGAGGACCAAGCATCGAGATCTACCTCCTGGCAATGGTAGACGCCGAGAGATCACGACCGGGCCCCGCCGCGCAAGCGGCCGCGCTCGCTCTCTGATGCCTCGATCAACACGCCGCGAATTTCCGACCACATCCCGCGACGTTGAAGGCGCCGGCCGATCAAGCGCCCCCGCTCACAATGTGAAGCCCGATCTGTAGGAGAGACAGCCCCCGCGGGGGAGAGGGAGTCAACGGCGGCGGCGATCGATGAGCCCGCGCAGGGCCTCGGCGCTGCGCCGCAGCTGCGTGCCGCCCACGCTGGTCGCGCGCCAGGTCATCGTCTCCACCGCGTCGTACACCAGCTCGCGCAGGGTGAGGTTCTCCGGCGAGGAGGGTGGGGTGGTGGCCGGCACGTCGGGCTCGAGCGGCCGACGTTCCCGCGGCTCGACCGTCATCCAGTGCAGCGCCGCCGTGGCGCCCATCGCGTAGCTGCCCGGCCGCGCCAGCACCGGCGCCTCGCGCGAGAGCGAGCCGGTGACCGGCACCTGGAGCTTGCGGCTGAGTCGCTCGAAGGCATCGACCAGCTGGCCCAGCTGTCCGTCGGTCAAGGTGGCGGGCGCGGCCAGCAGCAGCCGGGAGCGGGGGCCGGCCAGCCACCCGCGGCAGCAGATGCCCAGCTCGGCCAGCCCCGAGAGCCACTGCTCGCACAGCGCCTCGTCACCCAGCCACACCGGGATCCACGGGGTCACGCAGGGGCCGGTGTCGAAGCCGCGTTTCTGCAGCGCGGCGAGCAGCTTCTGCGCCACGTCGAACAGCCGCGAGCGGCGGGCGCCCTCGGTCACCGAGATGTCGAGCGCGCGCGTCGAGGCCGCCAGGGACATCGCAGAGGGTGGCGGGAGCGCGCCGCGCAGGGCGTCGAGCAGGTCCGGCTCGCCCAGCAGCAGGGCGCCTGAGCCTGGGATCGCGCCGCCCAGCGGGAGGATCCGCAACGTCACCTGCTCCTGCAAAGAGAGATGTTCGATCGCCCCGCCGCCGGTGGGCCCGAGCACGCCCAGGCCATCGTCGATCACGATCAGGTTCGAGTGACGGCGTTGGCAGGCCTCGGCGAAGCGCGGGGTGAGCGCGAGATCGCCTTCGAGCGGGTGCACCGCTTCCAGCACCAGCCCCAGCATGCCCTCGTGCGCGAGCGCGGCTTCCGCGTCTTCGGGCGAGGTGACCTGCGCCGCCTCGGGGATCGAGCGACGGCCGCGCGCCTCGGCCGCCAGCCGCCAGGTGGGCAAGAGCGGGAGCACCGCTTCTTCGTGCGCCACCACCAACGCGCCCGCCGCGCCGAACAGCGACCGGGCCCGGGCCTCGAGCTCGGCCTGCGCCCGGGTGCCCTCGGTGCGCGCGAGGCCCTGCTTGCGCAGCGCGGTCTGCGCCGCCTCCTTGACCCGGGCGTCGCTCCCCAGCCCCAGCAGATCGTCGGTGGAGGCCACCAGCAGCCGGGCACCGTCGCTCTCCACTTCCGAGGCCGAGGGCATCGCGTCGACGCGGCAGTTCACCTTGATCCGGCCACGGACGTTGCGCGAGAGGAGGGCGGGGTCGACGGCCACGGGCCCCTCCATACCCCAGCCGCGGCCGCGTTCCCCTCCCCGCGAAAATCCTCTCCGAATGCAGGGGCTTTCACGTACATCGGGCTCATGAGATTCCTTCTGCCCGCCCTGCTCGCCTTCTCGTCCTGCGTGACCACCGCGCCCCTGCAGCAGCCCGCTCCGAAGTTCGAGGCGACCGAGCTCGAGCTCACCATCAAGGACGTCGACGCCGACCTGGTGCAGCAGCTCCAGGCCCAGTTCGCGAAGAACAACGACCTGCGATCGGCCCAGCTCAAGAGCCACAACGGCAAGGTGGCGATCTTCACCGTGATGTACCCCGGCGACGTGGGCGATCTGCCCAGGACGCTCGCCACCATTCCCGCGCCGGGCCTCAAGTTCGTCACCGCGAAGCACCAGTACGAGTACGGCGCGTTCGACAACCTGCCCCCCACGGTGACCTTCCTTCACCCGCAGAGGGAGCAGGTGCTCAACACGAAGGATCAGTTCATCACCGTCGAGGTGCCCGACAAGGACGTCGCCCAGGTCAGCATCGGCGGCAAGCCGGCGCCCCTCTACAAGGGCTCGGTCTATCGCCTGAAGCTCGACCTCAACGAGGGCAAGCAGGAGCTCATCGCCACCGCCAGGGACAAGGCGGGCAACGAGAGCAGCACCCGGGTGTCCGTCACCGTCGACACCACCGCGCCCGCGCTGCAGGCGCAGATCAAGCTGGTGGTGGAAGGTCAGGTCGAGAGCGGCAGCTCGGTGCTGATCGACGGCGTCGAGGTGCCCGTGGACGGAACGGGCCATTACCGCGCCGAGGTGCCCGTGCGGAAAGGCCAGCGCAAGGTGGAGATCGTCGCGATCGATCAGTCGGGCAACAAGTCGCTCACCACCAAGACCTTCGGCGAGTAACGAGGCCCAAAGGTCGCACGCTTGCGTGTGGGGGGGCAGGCTGCTAGGTGCGCCGCTCCTTTCCGCTTTTGGAAAGCCACACCGGACCTCTGGCCGACGCGCCACGTCCGAGAGAAGGAACATCATCATGAAGGGTTTGATCGGCAAGAAGGCCGGCATGACGCAGATCTTCAACGCTGAAGGGAACGCCGTTCCCGTCACCGTGATCGACGTCACCTCCGTCGAAGTCGTGGGCAAGCGCACGATGGAGAAGGATCAGTACACCGCCGTCATCCTGGGGATGACCGACGCCAAGGAGAAGCACCTCACCAAGGCGCAGGTGGGCTCGTTCAAGAAGGCCGGCGCCAACCTCAAGCGCACCGTGCGTGAGTTCCGCGTCGAGGCGTCCGAGCTGGAAGGCTTCAAGATTGGCGAGCACGTGAAGGTCGATGCCTTCTTCAAGATGGGCGAGAAGGTCGACGTCACCGGCATCACCAAGGGCCGCGGCTACCAGGGCGTGATGAAGCGCTGGGACTTCCGCGGCTTCGGTCAGACGCACGGTACCCACGAGTACCGCCGGCACCCCGGCGCCATCGGTCAGCGCAAGACGCCCGGCCGCGTGTACCCGAACAAGAAGCTCCCCGGTCACTACGGCGTGGAGCAGGTCACCACCCAGAACCTCGAGGTCGTCGGGCTCCACCCCGAGAAGAACCTCATCCTCATCAAGGGTGGCGTGGCCGGCTCGAACGACGGCCTCGTCGTGATCAAGCCCTCGGTGAAGCTCGCCCTGCGCACGGCGCACAAGGCGAAGAAGTAAGTCCGTCTTTCTCCGCCGCCGGCGCTTTGGATCGGGCCGGCGGCAGGGCCGCTTTCTTGGGAGAGGGATTCGCATGTGCCGTCAGCGCTGGGTGGGCTTGTTGTTCACGGCGATGCTGATCGCGGCGTGCGGGCCTACCGGCCCCAAGCCGATCCTGCTGGGGCTGCCGTGTTTCCCGGGCGACTCCAACTCGGTCTGCGCCTCGGGCCTGTGCGTCGCGCTCGATGACCAATCGGGCTTCTGCACCGACACGTGCACCTCTGACGATCAGTGCCCCACCGACTTCCTCTGCCAGGCGGCGGGCCGCTATGGGCGCATCTGCCGCCCGCTGGTGGGCTGCAAGACGGACGTCGACTGTCCCTCGGGCCACACCTGCAACTCCGAGAGCGGCAACTGCTACATCGCCGTCAGCCGCTCGCTGTGCGGCCCCTGCCAGGACGACAAGCAGTGCCCCGCCGGCGGCGCCTGCTTCGAGGCGATCGGCTCAGGCGAGCAGTTCTGCACCACCCCCTGCGGCGCGGGCGACAGCTGCCCCATGGGCTACGGCTGCCGCGAGCTGCCCGTCGGGCCCGAGGGCGCGAAGGTCAAGCAGTGCGCGCCGGTGACCGAGTCCTGCAACAACGGCCGCCCCATCTGCTCGGCGTGCCAGGGCGACGAGGAGTGCGGGGGCCCGTTCGATCTGTGCGTGCGCAACGTGGTCTCGGGCGCCACCTTCTGCGGCCGCGACTGCAACCCCAGCCACAACGTCTGCCCCACCGCGGGCTGTGATCCGCTGGCGCTGGGCTCGGCCGAGAACCCCGACTGCCCGGCTGCGTTCTCCTGCACCAACATCGGGCAGAGCGACGACCCGAACGTGTTCGGACCCTTCCAGTGCGTGCCCAACAGCAACACCTGCGAGGGCTACTGCGACTCGAGCGACACCATCGGCCAGCTCAGCCAGTGCGGCCTGGGCAAGGTGTGCTCGAGCAACGTGTGCACCGGCGCCACCGACGGCCGCATGTGCTCGCCGTGCGTCGACAACGACGACTGTCGGCGCGGCGGCTTCACGGAGAACCGCTGCATCGTCAACAACTGCACCGACTGTCCCTTCGCCGGCGAGGCCTTCTGCTCCACGCCCTGCGCCGACGACGCCGCGTGCGTGCGCAGCTTCGGCGCGGGCTTCGTGTGCAAGCCGGTGTCGGACCCTTCGGCGCCGCAGCGCAGCTACTGCATGCCGCAGCGGGGCACCTGCAAGTCGGGCCTGGGTCGCCTGGGTGAGGGCTGCGCGGTCGCCGGCGCGCAGGACTGCGTGACGGGCTACTGCCTCGAGGCGGGCGGGAACGACTTCTGCTCTGGGCCCTGCACCAGCGACGCCCAGTGCGGCGACAGCCGCTTCCGCTGCTGCGAGGAGTCGCCCACCGGCGGCTACGACTGCAGCGAGGCGCACCGGACCGCCACCGGCCCCCTGAGCGGCAGCGGGGTCTGCTCGCCCATCGGCGGTCTCTTCGGTGACGACTGCTCGCCGGGCCGCGCGCCTTGCCAGAGCGGCACCTGCCTCGACCTGGGCACCGCGCGCCTGTGCAGCGTGACCTGCGCCGCTGGGACCTGCCCCGCGGGCTTCGCCTGCCGACAGGCGCTGGGCGCCGACGGCACCACCCAGGTGCCCGTCTGTTTCCCCAACGGCGGCGGCAAGTCGGGCGCCGATTGCGACTTCGGCCCCGCGGCGTGCGAGAGCGGCCTGTGCATCCGCAAGGACTCCGGCCCCATCTGCACCCAGGCCTGCACCGCCGACCCCGATTGCCCCGAGGGGTGGCTGTGCGACGTGCTTCGCACGGTCACTGATTCCTCCGTGCAGGCCTGCCTGCCGCCCGCGCTCCAGGACGGGTGACGCACTTGAGGAAAGCCCTGTACCTGCGTGGACTTTGCCGTGCTAAGCCGCCGCCCCCTCTGAGTCGATCGATGCTCGCGCCCCGCCTGTTCATCCTGTTGTCGCTCGCGCTGGCGGTGGCCGGCTGTGATGACCGCACGCGCACGCGCAAAGTCCTCGAGCCTTTCGCGGTCGTTCCGGGCACGCCCACCGTCGATGACGCCACCCCCGCGGTGAAGGTCGACCCCACCCGGGCCACCGACGTCTTCGGCGTCAACGTGCCGCGCCAGTGCGACGCCTTCACCCAGCTGCCCGTGCGCAAGGTCGACATCCTCTGGGTGGTCGACTCGTCGGGCTCGATGGCCCCCAAGCAGGCGCGGCTCGCGTCGAACTTCCAGGGCTTCATCAACCAGCTCGTCACCGCGAACCCGCCCATCGACTTTCACATCGCGGTCACCAGCACCGACACCGACGACGCCAACACGCG
>VFKJ01000609.1 GCA_009885595.1 Myxococcales bacterium
CGTCTTCTTCGCCCTTTCGCTGGGCGAGCAGGGCCTGGGTCTGCTGGAGGTGCGCGGCGACGAGCTGGTTCACCGGGGCGGCTTCATGCATCGCTGGACCGATGACTTCATCTCGGTGAAGACCTCAGGGAAGTACTGAGGCGGCCCCTGCAGTGTGCGCCCACGACTCCCCAAGGGCAGCGAGGCCCGGCGTCACGGCGCGAAGGGCGCGTTGACGGGAGCAGGCGTCTGCTTCTGGCAGGGGCTCGGCTCGGTCAGCTGTTACGGCCACCGGCCCCGTTGTAGTCGGTGAAGGAGATGGGGCTGCGATCGCTGCCCTGCCCGCCGACGAACACCCTGTTCAGCCGCTCGCGCAGCTCCTTCTGCTCTCGGGTCGAGGCCTCGCTGCCAGTCCCGCCGACCAGCACCTTCTTCGCCGGGTCCGTCTTGCGGCCCGCCATCGCGTCGAGGCGCTCGCGCAGCTCTTGTCTCTCGCGCACCGGATCGCTGCCTCTGCCTTGCGCCTTGTCCAGGGCGGCGCGGAACTCCCTCATCTCGCGGGCAGACCGAGCCTCTGGCAACTCGGTGGCGACCACGTTCTTCTTCCCACCCGCTCCCTTGGTGCTGAAGGCGTCCCTGGGGGCGACCTTCTCCTTCTTCTCGGGCTTCGTCTTCGCCTTCGGAGCGGGCTTCTTCGGCGCGACGACGGTCTTGACGCGGCTGGACGTGATCTTGGGCATGGGGAGCCTGGGGCTGCGAGTGGAGGAGTGAAGGTACCCCCGCTCGCCCCGGCGGATCCAGCACTTCACTGCGTGTGCTGAACCGCGTTTCCCAGCGGTGCTTGGTATCGGGAAGGACCGCCTTCATCTGCCTGAGAGGACGTTGCCAGCCTTTGCGACGGCGAGCGACCCGCGGGCGCAAGAACCACCCTCGCGCCCCCCTCTTGCGGCTCGGCCCCTGCCAGCCCGGTTCGTGAGGTGCTACTTTGGTGACACCGAGGCCTCATGACCACTTCAGTGAAACTTTCAGAGCAGCTCCGACGCCGCATCAGCTCACTCGCGAAGTCTGCCGGAATTTCGCCTCACGCCTTCATGGTGGACGCGATCGAGCGCCAGGCTGAGGCCGCGGAAAAGCAACGGGCCTTTCACGCCGAAGCGTTAGCAGCCGACGCTGAGATGGAGCGCACCGGAAGGGGCCATCGCCTCGACGACGTCGAGACGTGGTTCATCGCGCGCCTGAAGGGCAGAAAGCCGAGGCCGGCGCGGGCCGTGTCGTGGCGCTGACGATCTTCCTCTCGAAGCGAGCAGTGGCTGATCTCGAGCGCTTCGCCGCGTTCTTGATCGAGCAGGATCCCGAACGCGCGCTCTCCGTTGGGCGCGGCCTTCTTCGTGCGCTGTCCATCCTCAAGGCTCATCCCTTCATCGGGAGGCGATACCCTGATGGCCTGCGCGAGCTCGTCATCTCCCGAGGCAAGCGCGGCTACGTCGCGCTCTACCGCGTCGACGAGACACGAAGTGTGGTGCGGGTGCTGGCCATTCGACACCAGCGCGAAGCGGGCTACTCGGAGGACTGACCCAGGTGCCGTCGTTTCCCGTTGTCTTGTTCCTTCGCTGGACTCGCCTTCACGGCATGGTTCAGCTTTGATATATTCGAACCACGCCATGAACTCATTTACGATTCACAATCTCGACAAGCCCCTCGCCACGCTCCTCAAGGCCCGAGCGCGCGAGCAGGGGGTCAGCGTGAACCAGTTCGTGAAGGGTCTGCTCGAACAGGCGCTGGGCGTGAAGCCCGCCCCCTCGAAGAACCGGAAGCACTTCGAGAGACTCCTCGGTGCCTGGTCGAAGGCCGAGAAGGCCGAGTTCGATCGGGCGGTCTCGGGCTTCGAGCAGGTGGAGGCCTCCGAGTGGCGATGAAGCGCGTCCTGATTGACACCAACGCGTACTCACGGCTCGCCGCTGGCGACGAGAGCGTGCTGGACGTTCTGGGCGAAGCGGAGACCGTCTACCTCTCGGTGTTCGTGCTCGCCGAGTTGCTCGCCGGGTTCAAGGGAGGCCAGCGCGAGCGGAAGAACCGCGACGGGCTCAAGGCGTTCATGGCCGCGCCCTCCGTCAAGTTGCTCTTCGCCACGGACACCACGGCCGAGATCTTCGCGGGCGTGAAGGACTCCCTGCGGCGGAGGGGAAAGCCGCTGCCCATGAACGACGTGTGGATCGCGGCTCATGCTCTCGAGGCGGCCGCGACGCTGCTGACCTTCGACGCGCACTTCGAGCACGTCGAAGGCGTTCAGCGCTGGCCACCTGCCGCGGTCGGCTCGGTGTAACACTATGGGTTGCCCATACTTTTGATGATGGGTACCCTTGCTTGGTGAAGACGACCCTCGACCTCTCGGACGAATTGCTCAAGCGCGCGAAGAAGCAAGCGCGGAAGCAAGGGAAGCCCCTTCGCGCCCTCGTCGAGGAAGGGCTGCGGTTGGCGTTGCGGTCGGCCCCTGCGCGAAAGCGCTACGTGCTTCCTGACAGGAGCGTGGGAAGCCCGAAGGCGGAGAGCCCCCTGGATGCCCTGAGCTGGCAAGACCTGCGGGACCAGATCTACGGGGGGCGCTGAAGGTGCGCGCCGTCGACACCAACATTCTGGTCTACGCCCACCGCCGCGAGGGCGCTGAGCATCAGAGAGCGCGCGCGCTGCTGGAAGAGCTCGCGGGAGGGGAGGAGGCGTGGGCGATCCCCTGGCCGTGCCTCTACGAGTTCTTCAGCGTGGTGACCAACCCGCGGATCTGGAAGGAGCGCGCGAGCACTCCGGCCCAGGCGTGGGAGCAGATCTCCGCGTGGACCTCTTCGCCCACCGTGCGACTTCTTTCCGAGACCGAGGAGTTCATGGGCGTGCTCGAGGGGCTCTTGAAGCGCGCACGCGTGCGAGGGCCCGTGGTGCACGACGCCCGGGTCGCGGCCCTCTGCCTCGCGCACGGGGTGGAAGAGCTCCTCTCACGAGATCGAGACTTCTCGCTCTTCCCCGAGCTGGAACTCGAAGACCCGTTCAAATGAGGGCGAGTGGACCAGGCGCACTCCAGACCTACACGGAGCGTCCTCAGTCCACTGTAGCCCCGCGCAACACCTTAAAATCGGGGCGAAACAACGCGTCAGGGCAGCGCGAGAACTCTGCATGGCTCTCTCGATCAACTCGAACTCGCGCGGCAGTGA
>VFKJ01000081.1 GCA_009885595.1 Myxococcales bacterium
GCGCGGTCGCGCGCAGCTGCTGCAGCGGCCAGGTCTGCCCCTGGGCGCCGAGATCTTCCAGCACCTGCAGCGCTTCACTGCCGCGCCCCGAGTCCACCAGCCGGTGCGCCTTGCGCGCGGGCTCGTTGAGCCAGCTGAACCACAGCCCCAGCGCGGCCACCCCGCCGACGACTGCGCCGATCGACACCGCCTTGAACGCCATCGAGCGGCCCCGCGGCCGCAGCAGCGAGGGGGGCGGCACCGTGGTGGAGAGCGTGAGCGGTCGCGAGGTGGAGAGGATCGCCAGCGCGCTCGCGGTCTGCGGCCGGTGCGCGGGGTCCTTCTCCAGGCACCCCATCACCGCCGCGACGATGGAAGGGCAGCCCCCGAGGTGCGGCGCGACCTCGACCAGCGAGGGCGGCGGCTGGTGAATGTGCTGCGAGATGAACTCGCGGGGCGAGGGCCCGGGGAACGGGTGCTTTCCGGTGAGCGCGCGGAAGAGGATGACGCCCAGGGCGTAGAGATCGCTGCGGGCATCGAGCGGCTGACCGAGCGCCTGCTCAGGGCTGACGTACTCGGGCGTGCCCAGCACCACGCCGACCTGGGTGACCGAGGCCTTGGCGCCCTCTTCTTCCGCGCTCATCAGGCGCGCGATGCCGAAGTCGAGCAGCCGCGCCTGCTCTCCACCTTCCGCGGTGCGGGTGATCACCACGTTGTCGGGCTTGAGATCGCGGTGGACGATGCCCTGGGCGTGAATGGCCGTCAGGCCCTGCGAGAGCTGGGCGAGCAGGCGCTCCACCCGATCGACCGCGAGCGGCGCCTCGCGGGTGAGCACGGCCTCGAGCGTCTCGCCTTCGACGTACTCCATCACCAGGCAGGGCGCGTCGCCGTGACTGCCGTAGTCGATCACCCGCACCACCGACGGGTGCTCGACCGAGCTGAGCAGCAGCGCCTCGCGGCGGAAGCGCTCGGAGAAGCCGGCGGTGAGCGGCAGGTCGCTGCGCAGCACCTTGATGGCCACCGGGCGCCCCAGCGAGACCTGCTCAGCCAGGTAGACGAAGCCCATCCCGCCGCGCCCGAGCAGGCGCACCACCTTGAAGCGACCGTCGAGCACGAGGGCGCCTGGCGACAACGCCACCGAAGGGGACGGAAGCGTCTCGGAGGGGCCGGCCGGCATCGGGAGAGGTCTTTTCACGCGGCGGCGTCAGGCGCATCCGCATTCGCACCGCATCACAGGCTCGTCGAACGGACGGCCTCCAGGAAGGTCGCGGGCTCAGCGGCCCAGAGGCGCTCGCAGCGCGCGGCGAACGGAGGATCCATGCCGGCCAGCGCGGCGGCCACCCGCTCACGGGCGTGCGGCGGCGAGCGCGGCGTGGGCACGGGCTTGTCGAGCGCGTCAGGTCGCAGGAAGAGCGTCACCTCGCAGCCGAGCAGCTCGGGCAAGGTGAGCAGCACGTCGGCGACGGCGAGCTGCGAGGCCACCCTCATGAGGAAGACGCGGGTCGCGCCGTCGGTGCCCTGAGGCACCAGGCCCTCGCAGAGCGCGCGCAGCTGGTGCTCCTTCACCTCGGGGAAGGTGGCCTGGGTGAGCGCGAAGGTGCCGACGGTGGCGCGCCGGCCCGGCTCTCTCAACGCCGCGTCTCGGAGCTGGCCGAAGGACCACGACGCCTGAATCAGGTGGTGATCGGCGCAGGCGCCGAGCCAGGTGAGCTGGCGGGTGCTCACCCAGTGCTGCGCGACGCGGGGCGAGGGCCGGCTCGCGCGCGCGACCACGGCGCCCAGCGCCTCGGCCACCGCCAACCCATAGTCCTTGAAGGTGACCACCATGGTGCGGGTCTTACCCTCAGCGCCCCTGGTGCAGGCGCTTCATCGTGTACATGCGCGCGTCGGCGTCCTGCAGCGCGGCGGCGATCGACATCCCTGTCTCCGCGCTCGCGACCCCGATGGACAGCCGCAGCGGCGTAGCGTCGACCTCGCGGTTGTGTTGGGCCACCGCGTCGGCCAGGCGCGCGCTCAGGGCCTCCACCGCGGCCGCGTCGCGGCCGGACGTGAGCACCGCGAACTCGTCGCCGCCGATGCGGGCCACCACGTCGTCCGCGCGGAAGGTGGCGCGCAGCACGTCGGCCACCCGGCGCAACATCGCGTCACCGGCGGCGTGGCCCTGCTCGTCGTTGATGCGCTTGAGCTCGTCGAGATCGACCATCAACACCCCCACGGGGTGCGGCCCGCGATCGTCCAGGCGCACCAGCGCTTCGTCGAAGGCGAAGCGGTTCGCGAGCCCGGTGAGCGAGTCGTGCGTGGAGAGGTAGTGCAGGTTCTCCTCGAGCCTTCGGCGCTCGGTGAGGTCCCTCAAGATGGCGACGGTGTAGGGGTGTTGATCGATGGTCACAGGCGCCAGGCTCACCTCCACCGGCAGCTTGCGGCCGTCGCGGTGCTGGGCCAGCAGCTCGACGGAGCGCGGACCGACCGATCGACGGGTGACGGAGCCATCGGGCTCGGCCAACAGCGACTCCAGCGGCTGGCCCCACAGCTCCTTCCGCCCGTAGCCCAGGAGGGCCTCGGCCTGCATGTTGACGAGAATGATCTCTCCCGACTCGTCGACGGCGACGACAGCGTCTGGCGCGGCGTCCAGGAACGCTTCCGCGAAATGCCCAAGCTCGGCCATGATCTTCGTTTCC
>VFKJ01000565.1 GCA_009885595.1 Myxococcales bacterium
AGCCTTGAATGGTGAGCCGCTGGATCGACATCGCCGCCGACCCTAGCTGACTCCCATGCGGCAATCGCGGAATCGCAAAATCCGTCGGCGTGGGTGTCCACCCGCTGGACGGCCTCGACCGTTCTACCGAAAGCCTGCGCTACGGTCCCCCTCATGACCGCGACTGAACTGGCTGCGCTCGAGAAGCGGGTACACCTGATCACCCGCCCGGAGCCCGCGCTGATGTGGCTCTACTTCTTCACCTCGCTCGCCCTGCTGTGCGCGGCGCCCATCGCGCTCATCCCGCTCTACTTCCGCTACCACACGCTCTGGTACCGCTTCGAGCCGACCGGCGTCTCGATGGGCTACGGCATCCTCTTCCGGCGCGAGATGCAGCTGACCTACGCGCGCATGCAGGACATTCACCTCTCGCAGAACATCGTGGAGCGGTGGCTGGGCATCGGCACCGTCACCGTGCAGACCGCCGGCTCCGGCGCGGGCGGCAACCTCACCATCGTGGGCACCAAAGACTTCAACGCCATCCGCGACTACCTCTACGCGATGATGCGCGGCGTCCGCAGCGAGCCGCACGAGGCGCTCGCCTCCGCGCAGGGCACCGACGCGGTGCTGGTGGAGATCCGCGACGCGCTCCAAGAGGCAGCCTCCGCGCTGGGAAAGCGGGTGCCGTGATGGAGCTGCTGCTCAAGCTGCTCAAGCCGATCTTCCTCCCGCTGCTCAAGTTGGACCTCTCGCCGCCCCACCTCCCCGAAGGCAGCTCGCTGGTGCGCAGCTTGCGGCCCTCGGAGCAGTGGCTCGCCTACCGCTACCTGCAGACGCTGTTTGGCTTCTTGAACCAGTTCATCGGGGTGGGCATCGCGGTGATCGCGGCGGTCGCGAAGCTGCGGGGCTGGGGCGTGGCGATCGCCCTGGGCATCTTCGCCATCGAGGCCTTCCTGATCGGCCTCGCGCTCGTCACCACCCGGGTCGACTTCGAGCTGCGTCACTACCTCGTCGGCGATCGCTCGCTGCGCGTGGCCCAGGGCGCGTGGACGCGCGAAGAGGTGACGCTCAGCTACGCCAACGTGCAGAACATCGAGGTGAACCAGGGTCCCCTCGAGAGGATCTTCGGCTTCAAGTCGCTCACCATCTCCACCGCGGGCGCGGACACCTCGCCGGGCCAGGAGAACTCCCACCTGATCACCCTGGTCGGCCTGCAGGACGCCGACGAGCTGCGCGCGCTCATCCTGGGAATGTTGAAGAACCAGCGTGACTCCGGGCTGGGTGAGCCGGGAGCCGAGGTCCAGCCGGGCAGCCCCCTCGGCCTCTCCAGATTGAATGAAATCAGGACGGCTGCTGTGGCGTTGAGAGACGCGGCCCTGACTGCTCGTGCGGGTTCAGGGGCGGTGTAAAACGGCCGAATTGGTTGACTTTCGGCACCCCGCACTGGAAATCACCCGGTCGATTTCAGGCCCCTCTCCCTTCAGGTTCCATGACTCCGTTTCTCATGCTGGCGCAGGCGCAGGCGACTCCCGAGTCGCACCAGGGTTGGCTCACCATCCGGCTGCTCGGGGTCCTCACGGGGAACGCCGAGTGGGTGCTCTGGCTGCTGGCGGCGCTGTCCATCGTGTCGATCGCGGTGATCCTCGAGCGCACCCTCTACTTCGCGATGCACCGGCTGCCCAACAGCGGCGACGTGGTGCTCAAGCTCGCCAAGGGCGACCTCGAGGGCGTGAAGAAGGACGTCGCCGGTCACAAGGGCATGGAAGCGGCCGTGCTGCGCGAGGGGCTCGATTGGCTCGAGAAGGGCCCCGACTCGGTGGAGCAGATCATCAACGCCACCATGGCCCGCGAGCGGCCCCGCTACGAGCGCTTCCTCTCCTTCCTCGGCACGCTGGGCAGCAGCACCCCGTTCGTGGGGCTGTTCGGCACGGTGCTCGGCATCATCAAGGCCTTCAAGGATCTCGGCGTGGCGGGCAACAAGGGCGGCGCGGAGACCGTGATGGCCGGCATCTCCGAGGCGCTGGTGGCCACCGCGGTCGGCCTGGCCGTCGCCATCCCCGCGGTGGTCTTCTACAACGTGCTGCAGCGCTCGGTGAAGAACACCGCCTGGCGCGCCACCGCGCTCGGGCACGCGCTGGTCGGTCACCTGCGCTCGACGGGGAAATAACCGATGGCTGGCGGCGGAACTCCGGACGACGGCGACGAGATCACCGGCATCAACGTCACCCCGCTGGTGGACATCGTGCTCGTGTTGCTCATCATCTTCATGGTGACCGCGAACATGATCGTGCGCGAGACGGTGGAGGTCGATCTGCCGCGCGCCGCGAGCACCAAGGACAAGACGGTCCAGGGTCCGGTGATGCTCACCATGGACAAGGACGCGAAGATCTTCTTCGACGGCGTCGAGGTCGAGAGCGCCGCTTTGATGGGCAAGATGAAGGAAGCGGTGGAGAAGGACAAAGAGGTGCGCGCCATCATCAGCGCCGACCAGTCCCTCAACTACGGCAAGGTGATGGGGCTCATCGACCTGGTGAAGGAAGCGGGCATCGCGAAGTTCGCCCTCAACATTCAGAAGGAAGCGAAGCCCACGGCTTCGCCTTGAGGTGTGGGAGATGGAACTGGAGAGGCGCCCCAGCGC
This sequence comes from Myxococcales bacterium, assembly GCA_009885595.1. GTDB lineage: Bacteria > Myxococcota > Myxococcia > Myxococcales > Myxococcaceae > Archangium_A. The sequence continues at coordinate 2,618 of VFKJ01000565.1, forward strand.
GTTGATTCAGGTGCCGTGACGACCATGAGCGCCAGCCAGCCGGAATCAGACGACGACAAGAGCCTCTGGCTCTTGGCCGGCATGCTCGTGGTGTCGATGGCGGCCCACGTGGCCAGCATGCTGGTGCTGCCTGAGGTGATGGCGCGCGCCGCCGTCCACCGCAACGTAGAGATGGAGTTCTACGAGCCGCCCCCGCCTCCTCCGCCGCCGAAGGTCGAAGAGCCGCCCAAGCCCGAGCCGCCCAAGCCCGTCGAGAAGATCAAGCCGGTGGTGAAGCTGCCTGAGCCGGTGCCGGTGAAGGAAGTGCCGCCGCCGCCCAACCAGGAGCCGCCCCCGGAGACGCCGCAGAAGCCGGTGCCGATCGTGGTGGGCATCTCGATGTCGTCCACCACCCAGGGCGGTGGCTTCGCGGTGCAGGTGGGCAACACCACCTACGGCAAGGCCTCGGACAAGATCGTCGATCCCAACGACGTGAAGGCGTACGCCGCGCCCAAGTACCTGCCGCCCGGGGGCGCCGACACCGAGCCCGTGCCGCTGGGCGAGATCAAGGTGCCCTACCCCGACGAGGCGAAGAAGAACGAGATCGAGGGCTCGGTGCTGCTCAACGTCCAGGTCGACGCCACCGGCCTGGTGACCGCCGTCTCAGTCATCAAGGGCCCCGGCTACGGGCTCAACGAGGCGGCGCGCGAGGCGCTCAGGCGGTTCAAGTTCAGGCCGGCCACCAAGGGCGGCGAGGCCGTCGGCACCAGCCTGATCTACACGTACACCTTCCTGCTGGATTGACCGCGGGGCTCCTGGCCGTACAGAATTCTGTACATGACCGTGTACAGCCGCGACATCGTGCCCCTGAGCGCAGCGCGCTCCCGCTTCTCGGACCTCGCTGATGAGGCGCACTCCGGCGAAGACAAGATCATCACCAAGAACGGCGAGGCCTACGTCGCGCTGATCGACGTCGCCAAGCTCGACTACTACCGGCAGGCGGTCCGCGAGCGCGGCCAGTTACTCCAATTGGGCGACATCGAGCGTTCACTCGACGATCTCGATGCGGGCCGCGTGCTGACCGAGGAGCAACTGAAGAAGAAGCTGACGCAGCTCCTTGGTCATCACAAGAAGCGGAAGAAGAAATGAAGCGCCTGAGGGTCATGGGCACTACCAACTTCGCGCGCAACCTCGAAGCGCTCAGGGACTTCCACACCGAGCACCCTGATGCGTTCGTGAAGGCCGTCGTCAGACTTCAGGACGAAGTTCTTCCATTGCTACGGCAGCAGCCCCACGTCGGCCGCCTGCATGACAGGGGGCAGCTTCCTCGACCGATCATCGACCGCGTCAGGAATCGCCTCGGGGGCGGGGTCCTGCGCGAGGTGCTGCTTGATGAGTACGTGGTCCTGTACCTGGTAGGCGAGAAGCTGCTCGCTCTGGTCTCGATCCGCCACCAACGCGAGCTCGACTTCGATTTCGGCGATTGATTCTCTGCGGCCGAGACCGACGCCGGAGCGTCCACGCCCCATCGCTCTGAACACGGGTCCCTCTCCCTCAAGCCACTGATCCGCCGTCCACGCGGCTGGCACAGCCGCTGCTCACGCTTCGGCTACGCCGGCACTTTGGCCGGCGCGACAGGAGGCAGGGCGTGTTGGTTCCAGGAAAGAAGCTGCAGGTGTTCTCCATCAAGGAGATCCCCGCGCGGCAAAACGAAGAGAAGAAGACGGTGTGGGTGAAGGCGGGCACGGCGTGGGTGAACCGCGACGGCAGCCTCAACGTGTACCTCGACGTGTTGCCGCTCGAGGGGAAGCTGCACGTGCGCGAGGCGCTCGACGACAAGCGAGCAGAGAGCAGCAACAGCAGGGCTGCGCCGGCGAATGGTTCGCAGGCGCAGGAGGCCGATTTGGCCGATTCGATGGGAGGACACTGAAATGAAGCACACGGGAACGAAGGTGATGGGGTGGGTGGCGGTTGCGGTTCTCACGCTGGGCGCGAGCGCGGCCTTTGCTGGCAAGCCGGTGATGAAGAAGCAGCTGACCGGGGTGGTGAACATCAACAGCGCCTCGGCGCAGCAGCTCGACCTGCTGCCCGGCATCGGGGAGAAGGCGGCCAGGCGCATCATCGAGCACCGCAGCAAGACGCCGTTCACCAAGGTGGACGACCTGCGCAAGGTGAAGGGCTTCGGCGCCAAGAAGCTGGAGAAGCTCAAGGGCTTCCTCACGACGTCCGGTCCGACCACGGCGGCGCTGAAGAAGGTGCCGGTGGAAGCCAAGGCCGAGCCCGCTCCGGCGGCGCAGGGTCGCAAGCCACAGGGTCGCTGAAGGCGAGGGGCTCAAAGACGGCGCCGGGCTGCCTTCGTGGGTGGCCCGGCGCCGGGTATTTCGTGCGAAATTCCCCAGCTCGACCGTGAGCGCCCGCCCCTTCTTTCGCACCGTCGTCTACCTGATGGCCTCGGGCATGCTGGCGGTCGCGGGCCTGGTGCTGCTGATCAACGGCCAGGTGCCGGCGAGCGTGCCGGAATGGGCGCCGCCCCTCGAGCTGAGCCAGCTGGTCGACGCCCTGCGCGCGGTGGACGGGCGGGGCCAGGTCGATCTGGCTGAGCTCAAGAAGCGTCACGCGAGCCTGGAGACCTTCGTGGCCTCGCTGGCGGCGAACTCGCCCGAGCTGAACCCCGGGGCCTTCCCCACGGTGGAGTCCCAGCTGGCGTACTGGCTCAACGCCTACCACGCGCTGGCGCTGCTCGAGTTGCTCGACACCCGCGGGGCCACCACCTCGGCCTGGCGGGAGGCGTTCGACGCGGCGCCCATCGGCGGCAAGCGGCTCTCCCGCCTCGCCATCTACCGCCGCAACTTGAGCCAGGCGGGCGACGCGCGGCTGTTCCTCTCCCTCTTCACCGGGGCGAAGGGGCGGGGCGTGCTCGATGGCGCTCCCTTCGACGCGGACTCGCTCAACTTGCAGCTCGACGACGCCACCCGGCGCTTCGTGCAGCGGCGCGATCACTTCGCCATCGAGGGCAAGACGGTGAAGCTCAGCGCGCTCTTCCGCGATCACGCCGAAGACTTCCTCGCCGCCTTGCCAGAGGAGCGGAAGAACGTGCTGCAGATCGTCTGGGCCTATCTCCCCGAGACCTGCGACGACGACAAGCCGGGCTGCGACACCCGCGCCGATCTCGATCGCGCCTGCGGCAATCACTTCGACGCCTGTCAGCTGGTGTTCGTGGCGATCGACGAGACGCTCGCGGTGAAGAACTGATCAGACGATCCGCCTGAAGAGGGGGGCGCGCGACAACATGGCCATGGGGGGATGCATCGGCTCGCGAATAGGAGTGAGCTGGGCAGGCGCATGGACGAACACGCCCAGCCAACGCGTCTCGAGGAGCACGACGCGAGATTGCGGCTGTTCTTCGAGCGCAGCTCGGACGCGATCCTCCTGCTCGACACCGCCACCAATCACTTCGTTCAGTACAACGCCGCCGCGCTGGAGATGCTGCGCTGCACCCGCGAAGAGCTGGCGGCGCTGCACCCCTCGGCGCTCTCCCCGAAGCTGCAGCCCGACGGACAGGACTCGTTCACCAGGGCCAACGAGATGATCGCCACCGCGATCGAGCGCGGCAGTCATCGCTTCGAGTGGACCCACTGCAGCCCCCACCGCGGCGACTTCCCCGTGGAGGTGGTGCTGACGCTGGTGACGCGCGGAGAGACGCCCGAGGTGATGGTGGTGTGGCGCGATCTCACCGAGCGCAAGCGCGCCGAAGAGGCGCAGCGCCAGAGCCAGAAGCTCGAATCACTGGGCCTGCTCGCGGGCGGCATCGCGCACGACTTCAACAACCTGCTCACGGCGATCGTGGGGAACCTGGGGCTGGCGCGCGCGGAGCTGCCAGAGGACAGCAACGCGCTCGAGCACCTGGGGCACATGGAAGCAGCGGCGCAGAAGGCCGCGCACCTGACCCGCCAGATGCTCGCCTACAGCGGGCACAGCACCTTCTCGGTCTCGCCGGTCGACCTCGGCCGCGAGGTGCGGGAGATGGCCGAGCTGCTGGGCGCCTCGGTGCCGAAGAGCGCGCGGCTGCTGTTCGAGCTGCAGCCGGGGCTCTCGCCGGTGATGGCCGACCAGGCGCAGCTGGGCCAGGTGATCATGAACCTGGTGCTCAACGCCGCCGAGTCACTGCCGGGCGGCCAGGGCACCATCACCCTCTCCACCGCGCAGGTGACGCTGGGAGACGACCAGCGGCTGCGAGACGTCGAGGAGCAGCACCCGCCGCCGGGCCCCTACGTGGTGCTCAAGGTGCAGGACACCGGCTGCGGCATGACGCGCGCAGTGCAGGCGCGCATCTTCGATCCCTTCTTCAGCACCAAGCGCACGGGCCGGGGGCTGGGGCTCTCGGCGCTGCTGGGCATCGTGAAGTCGCACAAGGGCTGCGTGCTGCTCGACAGCGTCGAGCACAGAGGCACGGCCTTCCAGGTGTTCCTGCCCGCCTCCCACCAGCCGCTCGGGCAGGCACTCCCCGTAGCGCCCGCGACCTCTGCCTTGGCGGCGGGCTCGGTGCTGCTGGTCGAAGACGAGCCGATGGTGCGCCGGAGCACCCGGCACCTGCTGGAGGCGCTCGGCTTCTCGGTGCTCGAGGCCTGCGATGGTGACGAGGCGATCGCGCTGTTCAAGACGAACCCTCCGGGGCTGGCCTGGGTGCTGATGGATCTGACGATGCCGCGCATGGACGGGCACACCGCCTTCCTCGCGTTGCGCGAGCTCGACCCCGCGGTGAAGGTGGTGCTCAGCTCGGGCTGGGCCGCCGCCGACGTGGCGGATCGTTTTCAGGATCACCCGCCCGCGGGCTTTCTCTCCAAGCCCTTCGTGCTGCAGGACGTCCGCGAGGCGCTCGAGCGCGCGGGGATCATCTCACGGCCCCGGTGACGCCCCCGCGTCGCGCCTGAGCGCGCGTTCTTTTCGCGCGGCGATGCACTCGCGAAAGCTCTTCTCCATGAACTCGTAGGGGAGCCCGGCCTCGAGCCGGAAATCGGAGCCGCCCTCGGCGCTGCGCACGTGCGCGAGATCGAGCAGATCGGCCTGCTCCGTCTTCCCCTGCGCCTGCGCCTGCATGCGCGCCAGCGAGAGGGCGCTGCCCAGGGCGCGGCGCAGCTCCTCGGTCTTCGCGGGGTCCTGCGAGCCCACGTCGGCCACCAGCCCCAGGTCGTGCGAGACGTCCATGTGCACCTGCACCGACTTGGCGGACTGGCGAATGGTCTCTCCCAGGCGCGCGTCCTGCCGGCCGATCAGATCGGCGAGCGCGTCGGCCGCGAGCACCCCATACACCTCGCCGTAGGCCATGCCCTCATCGAGCACGCGGGTGGTCTGCGGACCGTTGCCGTCGAGCCGATCGAGCAGCGCCTTCTGCGAGGCCTCGTCGCCGCCCGCCACGAACATCTGTCCGCCCCAGGTCGCGAAGCTCTCCACGCCGCCGTCTTCGCGCTGCACCTCGATCAGCTCGCCCTGCTGGCCGTAGCCCTTCGCCACCGCGTCGGGGGGCAGGAACTTCCTCCAGCCGGCGTTCTTGAAGTCGCCCGTCACCACCAGCGAGTCGTCGATCATCGCGACGCGATCGATCTTGGTGGTGGGGTCGAGCCCGGCGTCGCGCAGCTCGCCCAGGAACTCGCCCTCGCCGAAGACGCACTCGGTCATCAGGCCCCCGAGCTCGGAGTTCACGATCGCGTTGAACTCGGCCACCACCGCGCCGCGCTTCACCTCGGCGGGCATCATCGCGAGCACCGGATCTTTCGCCGGCGGCGGCGCGCTCGCCCCCGCGTCAGGGGCGGCCTGCGGCACCCAGGTGCGCCTGTTGTCGGCGCGCACCCGCTCGTCCTTGTTCATGCGGGTGGGCAGGCGCACCGGGGGCGGAGGCGGGCGCTCCGGCGGCTCGGCGCCGCGCATCAGCCAGGCGCCTCCGGCCAGCAGCAGCGCCGCCACCACCAGCCAGACCCACCCAGTGCGACGTCGTTGAGCCATGCCTCAGAAGTCCTTTCGCTCGAAGCGCCAGGCTGCCACCGAGAGCAGCGCCGCGCTGAAGATGAAGCAACCCGCCAGCAGCCGGGTGACCATTTCGCCTTCCAGCGGCTCGGCGGCGGCCAACCGCGCGGACACCGTGGCGAGCGTGCCCAGACGGGGGATCGGCAGCATGGCCCAGGAGAAGAGCTCGCGCCCGAGGCCCGCCTCCATCGCCACCGCGATCGACTCGCGAAAGCTCGCCACCACGCCCAGGATCAACGTCGCCACCCCGAGCGCGCCCGAGAGCGCCGCGCTGCGCACGAAGAAGTTGGAGGTCAACATCACCGCGTAGAGCGCGCAGAAGCCCACCCACCCCACTCCGCTGCCCAGCAGCAGCTTGAAGTTCCACACCCCGGTCTTGATGCCCAGCAGCAGGGTGAGGCCGCCGGCGCCGTAGAGCACGCCCAGCGCGGCCAGGGTGATCACCCCGAGGTAGGTGCCGAAGAGCAGCTGCCAGCGAGAGATCGGCAACGAGAGCAGGTGCTCGATGCGTCCGGGCGCGAGCAGCTCGGGCGCGAAGTCGCTGCAGGCGATCGCGAGGAAGAAGGCGCCCCCGTAGAAGCTCACGTACGCCGTCACCTTGTAGAGACCGGCCATCACGTGGTTCGCCGAGACGATGTCGTCGAAGAGCAGTGAGCCGAAGAGCTTCGAGCCGGCGATGGCGCCGTCGACCACGTCGAGCTGCAGCGAGAAGCCCAGCAGCAGCAGCACCAGGGTGATCCCGCCGAAGAGCGCGAGGAACCACTTTCTGCGGGCCGCCTCGAGCAGCAGGTCGAACGCGACGCGCACGAGCTGTCTCATGGCCCGGTCCTCAGGGACTCGGTGAGCACGGCCTCGAGATCGCGCGTCCGCGGGGTGATCGACACCACCCGCAGGCCGGCGGCGCGCGCGGCGTCGATGGCCTCGTTGAGCCCCACCACGTCACCTTCGAAGGTCCACCCGGCGTCGGAGCGCGCGAAGCCCGCGGCCTCGGCAGAGACCTCGCCCTCGAAGCGCACCGCCCAGGAGCTGGCGGCCTTTCTGACGTCGTCGAGGGTGCCCTCGAGCTTGAGCTGGCCGTGATCGAGCACGCCGATGCGATCGCAGATGCGCTCGGTCTCGGTCAGCAGGTGCGAGTTGAGGAGAATGGTGGCGCCGCGCTTCTTCTCCTCGAGCAGCAGCGCGCGCACCTCGACGCGCCCCACCGGATCGATGCCGTCGGTCGGCTCGTCGAGGATGAGCAGCTCGGGCTCGCCCAGCATCGCCGCCGCCAGGCCCAGGCGCTGGCGCATGCCCTTGCTGAAGGTGCCCACGCGTTGATCCCCGGTGCGCAGGCCGACGCGCTCGAGCAACGAGGTGAGCTGCGCGTCGCTGACCGTGAGGCCCTTGAGCGTCGAGACCGAGCGCAAGAAGTCGCGGCCGCGCAGCGCGGCCGGCAGGTGCATGCGCTCGGGCAGGTAGCCGATGCGCGCGCGCACCGCGGTGTCCTGGGGATCTCCGCCGAGCACCGTGACCTCGCCCGAGGTGGGGCGCACCACCCCCAGCAGCACCTTGATGAACGTCGTCTTCCCCGCGCCATTGGGACCGATGAGGCCGAACGCGGCGCCTTGGGGCACGGAGAGGGTCAGCCCGCGCAGCGCCCGCTGCTCGGGACCGAAGAGCCCTTTGTAGGTCTTCACCAACTGGCTGACTGCGAGGACCGACGTCATGGGCAGCGGACTCTTAACAGGCGTCGGCCAAAGCGCCTGCCTCTCGGCGCTGAGCGGCTCGGCGGAGAGGCAAGCGGTCTGCGAGCGTGGCTGGTGAGCGGCGCGAGGTCCCGGCGTTCCTGAAGGATTTTTGGGCGTCGCCGACCTAGGGTCCGCGCGCGCATGCGACCGCTGCTCCTCTGCCTCCTCGTTGGGACGACCGCGCATGCCCAGAACGTGCTCGCTCAGCGCATTCCCTCGCTGGCGCCGGGCATCGGCGGCGCTCAGCGGCTGACCGATGGGCAGAGCCCCATCGACGGCGACGGCTGGGATGGACCGGGCGCGGCGATCCTCCCCGCGGGCGCGCTGGTGGAGTGGGAGCTCCCCGCCTCGCAGACACTCACCGGCGCGGCGATTCAGGCCGACGGCAACGACGACTATCTCCTCTCGGTCTCCAACGACGGGCAGGCCTGGCGCGAGGTGTGGCGCGCGGGGCCGATCGAAGGGG
>VFKJ01000097.1 GCA_009885595.1 Myxococcales bacterium
GACGGCCAGGGCTTCACCACCGTTGCCAGCGATCGCGGCTTCAAGCGCATGGAAGCCCTTGTCGCCGACGCCAAGGCGAAGGGCGCCCGGGTGGTCGAGACCTTCAAGGCGCCAGCCGGCACCCGGGCGTTCGCGCCGGTGATCCTTCTCGACGTGAAGGACGAGATGCAGGTGATGCAGGAGGAGATCTTCGGCCCCATTCTCCCGATCGAGACCTGGGACACCCTCGACCAGGCGATCGCCAAGATCAACGGCCGTCCCCGGCCGCTCGCCTTCTATTACTTCGATGACGATCACGACCGCGTCGATGACGTGCTCCGCCGCGTCACCTCGGGCGGCGCCTGCATCAACGATACCCTGGGGCACCTCGTCCAGGAGGAGCTGCCCTTCGGCGGCGTGGGCGCCAGCGGCATGGGCGCGTACCATGGGTACAAGGGCTTCGAGACCTTCAGCCACTTCAGGAGCGTGCTGATCTCGAGCCGGGCAGGGTCCGCGTACAACATGCTCAAGCCGCCGTACTCGGCGGTGGTGAAGAAGACCGTGGACTTCTTGATCAGTGGGTTGAAGGGCCTCACGCGGTAAGCCCTCTCCCCGACCCTCTCCCCCGCAGGGGAGAGGGAGATCAGGAGGCGGGGCGGGTGCGCGTGCGTGCCCAGTCCCGCAGGCGCTGAACGTCTTCGGCCATGGTCACCGCGAGGGGAGGCGTCTCCTTCGTGGCGGTGAGCAGGTGCTCAGGGGTGAGCTCCACTCCGTCGGCGAAGGCGTCGTAGAGCCCGGCCACCACCAGCTGCTCGATCTCCGCGCCGCTGAACTGGGTGGTGCTCTTCGCGAGCTCCGCCACCGGGAACTTCTCCGGGTCGCGCTTGCGGTGCTTGAGCTGGATGTTGAAGATCTCCCGCCGCTCTTCCTCGGTGGGGAGATCGATGAAGAAGATCTCGTCGAAGCGCCCCTTGCGCAGCAGCTCGGGCGGCAGCGACTCGATGCGGTTGGCGGTGGCCACCACGAAGACCGGCGAGGTCTTCTCCTGCAGCCAGGTGAGCAGCGTGCCGAACACGCGCGCCGAGACCCCGGTGTCGTTGCTGCCCGTGGATCCGGCCAGGCCCTTCTCCACCTCGTCGACCCAGAGCACCACGGGCGCCAGGCTCTCCACCGCGCGGATCGCCTTGCGCAGGTTCTCTTCAGAGCTGCCCACCAGCCCCGAGTAGATGCGGCCCATGTCGAGGCGCACCAGCGGCAGCTTCCAGCTGGTGGCGATGGCCTTGGCGGTGAGGCTCTTGCCGCAGCCCTGCACCCCCAGCAGCAGCAGGCCCTTGGGGGAGGGCAGGCCGAATTCCCGCGCGGCCTCGGAGAAGGCGTTCTTGCGGCGGTCCAGCCAGCGCTTCAAGTGGGTGAGCCCGCCGACGTCGGTCATCGCCTGATCGGTCGAGTAGTACTCGAGCAACCCCGACTTGCGGATGACCTGACTCTTCTCATCGAGGATCAGGCGCAGGTCGGAGCCATCGAGCCGGTTGTCGCGCGCGATCGCCTTGGCGAACGCGTTCTCTGCTTCCGATAAGGTCAGCCCGTGCGCCGCGGACACCAGCGAGTCGGCCTGCTCGGCCGTCAGATCGACGGTGGCCTTGCGGTTCTTCGTCACCAGCCGCGCGATCTCCCGGAGCAGCTGTAAAAGGTCCGTCTTGGTCGGCAGCGGCACGTCGACCACCGAGACGTCCTTCTCCAGCTCCTCGGGCAGCTTGAGCACGGGCGCCACCACCAGCACCGTGGTGAACCCCGACTTCAGCGCGTTCCCCAGCTCGCGCAGCGTGCGCACCACCAGCGCGTCCTCGAGGTAGCGGTGGAAGTCCTTCAGCAACACGATCGACGGCTTGGGCAGCTTCTGCACGTGCATCAGCGCCGCCACCGGCTCGCTGGTGTTCTCGATGGGCTCCCCGCGCAGCGCGCCGGTGAAGACGCGCAGGCCCCGGGTCGCGCTCCACTCGACCAGCTCCTTGCCGTGAGCGCGGGCCACCTCACCCAGCAAGGCGTCGACGCGCTGCTCTTCGAAGGTGACCAGGTAGAGCAGCGGGTACCGGGCGCGGATGAGGGTGTCGATCTCTCGCAGGAAGGGCGGCTGCTCGGACATGCACGACAATCTACTCTTCTCGCGCGCCGCGGCAGCGATCGGTAGAACCCGCCCCATGAACCGCACCGCATTGCTGCTGGCGCTGCTCCCGATTTCCTGCGCGACCACCCCCCCGCTTCCTGCCGCACCCCCGCGCCCCGAGGTGGTGCGGCTGCCGGAAGAGACGCACCTGGGCGAGCTCACCCAGCTCACCATCGAGGGCGAGAACGCCGAGGCCTACTGGCGCTTCGACGGCACCGGCGTCTCGCTGCAGCGGCGCGCGGGCACCGACCAGTGCGATCGCATCTACACCATGCCGCTGCTGCAGAACGGCGCGCTGCTGCCTTCGCCCGTTCCGCAGCAGGTCTCGAGCGGGAAGGGCGCCACCACCTGCGCGCACTACCTCGAAGGCGACGAGGAGGTCCTCTACGCCTCCACCCACCTCGGCGGCGACGCCTGCCCGCCCAAACCAGACATGAGCCTGGGCTACGTCTGGGCGCTCTACGACACCTACGAGATCTTCAAGGGCAAGGCTGACGGCACCGGCGCCCTGACGCGGCTGACCGACTCGCCCGGCTACGACGCCGAGGCCACGGTGTGCGGGAAGGACGGCTCGATCGTCTTCACCTCGGTGCGCGACGGGGACATCGAGCTCTACCGCATGGACAAGGACGGGAAGAACGTGAAGCGCCTCACGAACTCGCCGGGCTACGACGGCGGCGCGTTCTTCAACAAGGACTGCAGCAAGCTGGTGTGGCGCGCCTCGCGGCCCAGGCCCGGGAAGGAGCTGGAGGACTACCAGGCGCTGCTCGAGCAGGGGTTGGTGCGGCCCACCAAGCTCGAGCTCTTCGTGGGGAACGGTGACGGCTCGGACGCGCGGCAGGTGACGTACTTGAACGCCGCTTCGTTCGCGCCCTTCTTCTACCCGAACCGCGATCGCATCATCTTCAGCACGAACTACGGCGATCCGAAGGGGCGGGACTTCGACCTGTGGGCGATCAACGCCGACGGCAGCGGCCTCGAGCGCATCACCTGGGCCAGGGGCTTCGACGGCTTCCCCATGTTCTCGCCCGACGGTCGGTGGCTCATCTTCGCCAGCAACCGGATGACGGCCGAGGGCCAGACGGACACCAACCTCTTCATCACCAAGTGGGTCGATCACGATCCGCGGGTGGAGCCCGGTGCCGCCGAGCGCATCATGCGTGACGCGGCCTGGCTGGCCGACCCGAAGCGGGAAGGGCGCGGCGTGGGCACCAAGGGCCTGGAGGCCGCCGGTGCCTGGCTGGAGGCACGCTACCAAGCGCTGGGCCTGGAGCCGCTCGGCGTCGAGGGCACCTTCCGGGTGCCGTTCGACGTGACCACCCGGGTGACGAGCGGTACCGGCACCAGCCTGAGCGTGGCGGGCAAGGCGATCCCACCCAGCGAGTTCGTCGCGGTGGGCTGGAGCTCGCTGGGCGGCGTGAAGGGCAACGCGGTGCTCGCGGGCTACGGCATTCAGGACGCGGAGCTGGGCATCGACGACTTCAAGGGCCTGAACGTGAAGGGGAAGATCGTGATCGCGCGCCGCTTCGTGCCCGAGCACGAGAAGCTGACCACCCCAGAGGCCCAGCGCCGGGCGGGTGATCTGCGCAAGAAGGCCTTCGTCGCGCGTTCCTTAGGGGCCACGGGGCTGGTGGTGGTCGACCTGCCCATCGTCACGCCCTCGAAAGATCCCAAGGAGCCCAGCGGCCCCCCGCCCGAGGCCGCGCTGCCGGCCCTCCGTCCCGAGGGGACCGGTGAGGCCGGCCTTCCCGTGCTGGTGGTCAAGCGCGCCGCGCTCGACGCGGTGTGGAAGCAGCTCGAGGCGAAGAAGCCGGTGCCGCTCGCCATCGGCGTGGAGCTGCAGTTCGAGAAGTCGAAGGCCTTCAACCTGGTGGGCCGGATCGCCGCGGGGAAGAAGCAGCAAGACGGCCCGGTGGTGATCGGCGCTCACTACGATCACCTCGGCTTCGGTGGCCCCAACTCGCTCGCGCCCGATCGCACCGAGGCGCACCTGGGCGCGGACGACAACGCCTCGGGCACCGCCACCCTGCTGGAGATCGCGAAGGCCCTCTGGGCCGGTCGCGCCGAGCTGACGCGCGACGTGGTGATCGCCTCGTTCAGCGGTGAAGAAGACGGCGTGCTGGGCTCGAACGCGCTGGTGAAGGGCAAGCCCGCGTGGCTCGAGGGCGCGGTGGGCATGCTCAACCTCGACATGGTGGGGCGGCTTCGCGACAACACCCTGTCCGTGCTCGGCAGCGACTCGGCGCCGGAGTGGGCCGCGCTCGTCAACACCGCCTGCGCCGCTTCCCGCCTGGAGTGCCGGCCCAGCGGCGACGGCTACGGCCCCAGCGATCACATCTCGTTCTACACGGCGGGGGTGCCGGTGCTGCACCTCTTCACCGGCGCGCACAGCGACTACCACAAGCCCTCCGACGCGCCCGGCAAGCTCAACGCGATCGGCATGGCGAAGGTGGCCGACGTGGTGGTGGCCCTGTCGCGCGCCGCCAGCGACACCGCGCTCACCTACAAGAAGATGCCGGCGCCCACGGGCCCGGGCGACGCGCGCAGCTACAACGCCTCGCTGGGCACGGTGCCCAACTACGGCGGACCTCCCCCGGGCGTGAAGGGCGTGCTGCTCGACGACGTGCGGCCCGGCGGCGGCGCGGAGAAGGCCGGCATGAAGCGGGGAGACGTGCTGATGAGGCTGGGCAAGCTCGACATCGGCTCGGTGGAGGACCTGATGTTCGTGTTGATGCAGGCGAAGCCCGGTGAGACGGTGAAGGCCGTGGTGCTGCGCGACGGAAAGCGCGTCGAGCTCGAGACCACCTTTCAGGAAGGACGCCGCCGATGAAGCTGCTCGTCGTGTCGTTGTGGTTCGCCTCGATGGCGTGGGCGCAGGTGACGCCGCCGCCGCCCAAGCCCGCGTACGGCGGCGCCAACCCCACCGCGGGGTCCAACGCGCGGCCGGTCTATCCACAGCCGCCACCGCCCTCGGGGCCCCCCGCCGCCGAACAGCGCCTGAGCTACGCACAGCAGGCGTTCGGGCTCGCGCACAGCATGTACCGAGCGGGCAGCATCAGCGCCGACGCCGCGTGCACCTGGAGCCTGCGGATCTATGAGGCGCAGAAGGACTCGCCGTCAGGTGCGAACGCCGCGAAGCAGCACCTCGATCGCATGGTCGCGCTGGAGAAGTTGGCCATCGAGCGCGTGCAGAGCGGCTCGGCGCCGGTGCTCGACAAGATGACGGCGGGGTTCTTCCGCGCCCAGGCCGAGCAGCTGACGGGGAAGAAGTGAGTCGGGACGAGTTTTGGCGACGCGCTGCTGGCGGTGACGTCTTCGCGCGCAGCCGCGTGATCGATCGCTGAATAAGTGCGGCGCCGGGGGCCCGGTGGTTCACTGCCGTGCTCATGCACCGCATCGACGAACCGCACCCGTTCAGCCTCGAGACCGCCACCCTCCACTACGCGGAAGATCGTCCCGCGGCGGCCCTGCACCTGGCCCTGGAGCTCGAGCTCGACTTCGAGAAACACACCATCGCGGGCGTCGCCAGCCATTCGCTCATCGCCCAGCGGGCCCTCAAGCAGCTCACCTTCGACGCGGTCGATCTGCAGGTGACGAAGGTCGAGGTCGACGGGAAGGCCGCCGAGTTCGACGCCTCCTCGGGGCGCAGCCTCACCGTGCACCTCCCGCGCGCGCTCAAGGCCGACGCCGAGTTCGTGGTGCGCATCAGCTACCGCGCCTCGCCGCAGCGCGGGCTCTACTTCGTGGGCAAGACGCAGGC
>VFKJ01000329.1 GCA_009885595.1 Myxococcales bacterium
CCGTTCCATGTGCTCTCCCTGGGTGATGTGGGAGAGTGTAGGCACCAGGACTGACAGCCGAGGTCAGTCCCCTCTTTTCATTGATTTGCACAGACGGTTCAGCTGATGCCCAGCAGCCGGGGCACCTTCTCCTCGAGCAGATCGATCTCTTCGCGGGTCTCCCCGAGGTAGGCCAGCAGCTGCAGATCTTCCCGCTCCACCGCCCCGCCGTGAACGATCCACGCGCGGGTTCGCAGCAGCCGGTACAGCTTGATCAGCTTGCGGTCCGAGACGAACACCTCATCTTCCCGGACCAGCGTGCGGATCACCCGGCGGAACTCGCGCATCACCTCGTCGCGGAAGAACAGCTCTCGATCTCTCGGCTCGTGCCGCGCCATCAACAGCGTCAGGTAGCGGTGCGCCTTGAGCAGGTCTTCCAGGTTCGCGTGGCCCTCGACCCACGGCTTCTGGTTCAAGTCTTTGTTCGTCTGGGAATCGAGGCCGGCGTCCAGCAGCTCGATGAAGTGCGTCTCCTGCACCGAGCGGCAGGCGGCCTTGAGCACGAAGCGATCTTTGAGCGCGCCCAGCTCGCTGTGCTCGGGGATCTCGTTGGTCGCGGCGAACAACATCTTGAGCTTCACCGGCACCGGCACGCCGTCCTGGTAGAACTTGCGCTCGTTGATGACGGTGAGCAGCGCGTTCAAGATCGCCGAGCTCGCCTTGAAGATCTCGTCGAGGAACACCAGCCGCGCGGTGGGCAGCTTGCCGCGCTCGCGGCGGATGTAGCGGCCAGAGCGCAGCTCGTTGATGTCGATGGGCCCGAGCACTTCGGACGGCTCGGTGAAGCGCGTGAGCAGGTACTCGAAATAATCCGCGCCCTCGATCCCCAGCGCGTCCTTGAACTTGATCACCAGGTCGCTCTTGGCGGTGCCGGGAGGACCGACCAGCAGCAGCGGTTCCTGCGCCACGGCCGCCACCACCATCAGATCGATCAGCGGCTGCTTGTCGACGAAGTGCCGCCCCAGCCCGAGGCGAAACCGGTTGAGGCGATCGCGCAGCCCCTGGGCCTCGGCCTGCAGCCTGTCGAGCGGGAGCTCCGCTACCGAGTCGAGCGGATCTTTGGTCTTTGCGACTGTCGTCATGTGTCTCCTCCGACGTCCCGGTGCACCCGCCGGCGGACGAGATACTCGTCCTCGTCGAGGAAGCGCCGCGTCGTCTCATTGAGCGTCAGATCGTCACCCACGTGGCCGAGCACGAGCGCGTCGGCGAAGTCCACCATCGAGAGGCAGAAGTGGGAGTTGGTGTTGAAGCTGTCGGTGATCCACGGGAGCTGCTGCGCGACCCGCAACAGCCCCGGCAGCGCCAGCTCAGTGGAGGCGTGGCTGAGCGC
>VFKJ01000500.1 GCA_009885595.1 Myxococcales bacterium
AGAAGCGCTCGCTCAAGCGCCGCCCGCACTACGCGGAGCACCAGCGGCGGGTGTCGATGCTGATCCCCTGGCCGAAGAAGGCCGGCTGAGCGGGACCGTCAGCCCTCTCCCCGACCCTCTCCCCCGCAGGGGAGAGGGGGACAATTTCACGCGAGGTCGAACACCAGCACCTCTGCGCCCTTCACGCCCTCGAGCGCGACCTTCGGTTCGTTGGAGAGCGCCGCGCCATCGCCCGCGCCCAGCGCCTGGCCGTTCACCTTCACCTCACCGCGCGCCACGTGCACGTACGCGTGCCGGCCTTCGGCAAGCGCGACCGAAGCGACCTCCCCGTCTCCCAGCCGCGCCGCGTGGAGCCTGGCGTCAGCGTTGATCTTCACGCTCCCGCTCGCGCCGTCGGGGGAAGCGACCAAAAGCAGTCCCTTCTTCTGGGCGAGCTCGAACTTCTTCTGCTCGTACGACGGGGTCACGCCCTCGCGATCGGGCTCGATCCAGATCTGCAGGAAGTGAACGCCTTCGGTCTTCGAGCCGTTCATCTCGGAGTGCCGCACGCCGGTGCCCGCGCTCATCCGCTGCACCTCTCCCGGGGTGATCACCCCGCCGCCCCCCGTGGAGTCCCGGTGCGCGAGCGCGCCCTCGAGCACGTACGAGATGATCTCCATGTCGCGATGACCGTGCGTGCCGAAGCCCATGCCCGGCGTCACCCGGTCTTCGTTGATCACCCGAAGGGCTCGGAAGCCCATGTGCTCCGGGTCGTAGTACTCGGCGAAGGAGAAGGTGTGTCTGGTGTTGAGCCAACCGTGGTCCGCCCCGCCGCGCTCCCCTGCTTTTCTGAGGTTCATCATGGGTGGGAACCTCAGCATCCGTTGTGCCACCGCACGCTGCCCGGGTGGCGTACCGCGCCCGAGCGAATTACTCTCCTTTCGACAGTCCATACTCCCATTTTGAGAGCCATCAGATGCGCGCGAGAAACCTCCGGCTGACCGACATCTTCGACTTCGAACCCGACGGTGGGGTGATGACGCTGGCCGGTGAACGCGTGCTCCTGATGGACGCGGTGGCGATGGGCCTGCTGCGCAGCCAGCTGATCACCTCCTTTGGAATGGCGGGCGCGCGCTCGATCTTCACCCGCTTCGGCTACGCGCACGGCTACCGCCTGGCAGAGGCGATGAAGAGCGCCATTCCCTGGGACGACGAGCGCGAGTGGCGGGTGGCGGGCGGGAGGCTCCATCACCTGCACGGCATGGTGACCTTCGAGCCGGTGAAGAACTCCACCGTGCAGCCGCCCCCCTTCGCAGAGGCGGTGTGGCACGAGAGCTACGAGGCCGATCAACACCTGCTCCACCACGGCCAGGCGGACGAGTGCGTGTGCTGGACCCTGGCGGGCTTCGCCTCGGGCTATCTCTCCAAGGCGCAGGGACGCACCGTCTACTGCGTGGAAGAGACCTGCCGGGGGAAGGGCGACGCCACCTGCCGCATGGTGGGGCGCTTCCGCGAAGACTGGCCCCCGGCGCAGCAGACCTTCTTCACCTATTACGAGTCGGACTGTCTCAACGAGACGCTCAGCCAGCTCCAGGCCCAGCTCAAGAAGGTCGACCGCCGGCTCGCCGCCCGCCGCCGCGAGCTCGACGCCGAGCAGGACGACGCGGGCCTGGTTGCTCGCAGCGAGGCGATGAAGACGCTGCTCTCGCAGGCCCGGCGGCTGGCGGCGGTCGACACCAGCGTGCTGCTGCAGGGCGAGTCGGGCGTGGGCAAGGAGCGGATCGCCCGCTTCATTCACGACGCCTCGGGGCGCCAGGCCGGGCCCTTCGTCGCCATCAACTGCGCGGCGGTGCCCGAGGCGCTGCTGGAGAGCGAGCTGTTCGGCCACGCGCGCGGCAGCTTCACCGGTGCCACCAGCGATCGCGCGGGGCTCTTCGAGGCGGCGCGCCGCGGCACCCTGCTGCTCGACGAAGTGGGCGAGCTGCCCCTGCCGATGCAGAGCAAGCTGCTGCGCGTGCTGCAGGAACGGGAAGTGCGGCGCGTGGGTGAGAACAAGACGCGCGCGATCGACGTGCGGGTGATCGCCGCCACCCACCGCGACCTCGCCGCAGAGGTGAAGGCCGGGCGCTTCCGCGAAGATCTCTTCTTCCGCCTGCGCGTGATCGAGCTGCAGGTGCCGCCGCTGAGGGAGCGGCCGGAAGACATCCTCCCGCTCGCGCGCCAGGGCCTCGCCCGGTCCGCCGCGCGCGAGAAGCTGCCGCCCAAGGAGCTCTCGCCCGAAGCGTCTCGCCGGGTGGTCGCGCACCCCTGGCCTGGCAACGTGCGGGAGCTGCTCAACGCCATGGAACGC
>VFKJ01000741.1 GCA_009885595.1 Myxococcales bacterium
GCGTTCCATCTGGGTGAGGGCCCAGCGGGTCGGACACCAGGCGCGCCCCACCAGGCCGGGCGTCAGCGGCGCGCCGCTGCCCGGGAAGAGGATTTGATCTTCTTCGCTCATCACCGGGGCGAGCCGCGGCAGCAGTGACTCGATGCGCGCGATCATCGCGGCGGTGGGCGTGTGCGCACCTGGGTGCGCGAGCTCGTCTTCGGCGTCGAGGTTGAACACCCACGCGTGTCTCCCTCTCCCCCTCGCGGGGGAGAGGGTCGGGGAGAGGGGTCGGCTCATTTGCTTCCCCACCGCCCCAGCGCCTCGAGGAACGCCTCTGGATAACCGGCCTTCCTCCGAGCCTCGAGGTTGAGCGAAGCGCCCTTCGTCATCGAGGGCGTGATCGGCTCGGGCAGGAGCGCGCGCCACTTCTCGAACTCGACCGCTCCGCCGAACACCTCGAACCAGCGCAGCGCGAAGGACGCGTGCGCGATCTCCTCCTGAACGATCTGCGCCTGAATCGCCGCGGCCTTCTGATCACCCGCGGCCGCGAAGTACTCGGTGAAGCGGGCGCCGTGATCCAGGTTCCCGCCCTCGAAGCCGACGCCGAGGCGCGCGACGAAGTGCAGCGGGGTGATGGCCTCGCCCGGTACGCGCTCCCAGAACCAGTCTTTGACGGGCAGCGAGCCGAAGGGATGGCCGAGGGTGATCAGGTGATCACGGTAGAGCTGCAGGTGGCGCACTTCGTCGCGGCAGATGCCGAGCAGTCCGCGGCGAAAAGGCTCGGGCGTGTCGGGGAAGGCGAGCAGCGCCCACGCCATCAACTCGGCGGCCTGGAGCTCGTGGTGAAGGAAGGTGTGCAGGACGTCGGCGCGCTTGGCGTCGTCCTTCAGCGCTCCGGGGCGGGCGGCCTTCTTTCGTTCGGTGCGCTGCACCAGCTCAGGTGGACGCCCCGGCTGGTCGATCCACCAGCGCTGCGGAGGTGACGCCCAGGTCGAGGGAGGTGGCGGCGGTGCGAGCTTGGCCTCGAGCACCGTCGAGGTGACGTAGTCCCAGGCCCAGCGCTCGACGGTTCCTTCGGGAGGCGACATCGACGGGCACCATATAGGGCAACTCCACGAACGCGCGCTCGAGTCTCATCCCTCGAGACACCGCCCTGCGGCGTCGTCGCCCCATCCGCATCCACGCAGCTCCGACCACGGGTCACGCTCGGAAGAACCCTGGCGGTCACCTTGCACTGCCGCCCTCCGCGCTCGCGATCTCCGCGAGCCACGAACTGGAGAGGGTGATGAGCGAGGTCGACTGGAGTGGCGCGAGTGGGATGTACGTGGCGTTCGAAGACGCGCAGGTGCGGGTGGAGTCGGAGCAGCCCGTCTCCCGCGCGCAGGCGAAGGCGCTGGCGGCGCGCGTCGAGCGGGCGTGGGTGGCCGACAACAAGACGCAGCGCTGGGAAGATCAGAAGGTGCTGCGCGAGAAGCTCACCGTCGCGGTGCTCTCGCCGCAGAGCTTCGCCGAGTTCACCTTCGACACCACGGGCTCGATCGCCGGCGTCACCACGGGGCCCGACGTGATCGTGGTGCCCGATCGCCTGCTGCGCGGCACCTCGCGGGACGACGAGAACACCATCGCCCACGAGCTCGCGCACGTGCAGTCCTTCCGCGAGGCCGGCGACGCGATGAGCTCGCTGCCCATCTATCTCGAGGAAGGCAAGGCGACGGTGATCGGCGACGCGTGGAGCTACGACCGCCAGCACCTCCAGCAGTCCGCGCGCACCATGGCTTCGTTCAGCGGCGACGACGTCGCCTGGCTGCTGCGCAACTTTCGGAACGCGAGCGCCGAGCGCCGGCCGGCGTCGTTCGTCTACGCGGGCGAGGTGATGGGCGCGCTGTTCGTCGAGTACCTCGCGACGCACGTGAAGAAGGACGCGGTGATCAGGCTCTGCGACGCGGTGGAGGCCGCGGGTGATGGCAAGCGCTTCACCGACGCCTTCAAGAAGTCGTTCGGGATCTCGCTCTCTGAGGCCGAGCGGCGCTTCATCGAGTTCGTGCGCGAGACCGAGGGCGATCCGCAGCGGCGCCTGGCCGGCACCCTCTACGGACCCTGATCCCAATCCTTCACTGCTCGACCATCGCGTGCAGCAGCTTGAGCTGAATGTTGATCTTCAGCGAGTCGCAGCGCTGGTGCACCACCTCGGAGAGGTTGTTGAACAACAGCGAGCTGTTCTCCTGGGTGTAGTACCCGCTGATCACGCTGATCAGGCTGAGCATGTCGGAACACAGGCTCAGGTAGAGCAGGTTCTCCCCGCGCACGCCGACCGGCACGCCCAGCACGTCCTTGTTCGACTGCAGCATGGCCACGATGCTCACCAGCGAGTTGAGCTCGTGGAACTGCTTGCGGTACGCGAACACGTCGAGGCCCAGCAGGGCGAGGAACGCGAGCCCGATGTTCACCAGGATGGAGAAGAACGCGTCGACCCCCTGGAACAGCTCGCTCGCCTCGCCCGAGCTCAGGTGAAAGCTGCCCTCGGCGATGGTGCGCGGGTGCGCGTCGATGACGTTGGCGGCCTGCGTGAGCAGCCGCGGCGTGAGGCCGTGGCGCGCCACCAGGTAGGTCTTCACCGCAAAGGTCTCGACCGCGGCGGGCGGCAGCGGTGGATCGACCCGCAGAAACCCCCGCGGCAGCGTGTGCGCGCGCAGGTAGTCGAGGCGGCTCGCGCGCGCGCCCAGCCCCGGCGACTCGAGGTGGAAGCCGCCCCTCGCCAGCCGCTGGGCACCCGAGAGGGACTTCTCGTCGCCCGGGTCCTTCACCACGAACACCGCGTCGACGTCGTCGGGCACCACGTACTGCTCGCTCGCGGTGACGTCCTTCCAGGTGTGCACGAAGGTGACCGGCACGCCCCAGGCCTCGAAGAAGGCCCGCGCGACCGAGTGGCTGCCTTCACCTTCCACCGAGGTCAGCACCTTCTTCACCTGCGTGGGGCCGGTGATGCGGTCGCGCACGAAGTAGAGGACGAGCTCAGAGGACGGGCTCTCGAGGCGCAGCAGCTGTGAAGGAATGGGCACCCCGCCCTGGATGAAGCCGAGGTCCACCTCTCCCTTCGAGAGCAATTGGGCGGCCTCGCGCGAGCCGGGCACGTCGACGATGTTCACGTTCACCCGACTGTCCGCCGCCAGGTTCTCGCGAATGAGCGCGGCGTCGCGATCGGGCAGCGCCAGGGACAGCGTGGAGACCCTGAAGAACTGCCAGTAGAGGAAGGTGAGCAGGCCCACCAGCGCGGCGAGCAGGAACATCACCGGCAGGCGATGCGGGCTCCACGGGCGCTGCATGGAGAGCGCGATGCGCTCGGCCTTCTGCGCGGCGCCGGTGACCATGCGGGTGGCGCCCTTGAGGCCGTCGTGGGTGGGGAGCTCCTTCTCCACGCGCTCCTTCAGCGCGGTCGCCTGCGAGATGATGGGGCTGATCAACAGGCGCACCGGCGTCACGTCTGACGACATGCGGCGCAACCTACCGCTAGAAGGGCCGACGCTCGACGAGATCCTCCCTTGCCTCAGTGCTCGGCGAGGATCGCGACGGCTCCGGTGACGCGATCGATCTCGAACTTCTGCGCCCAGAGATCATTCCGGCCCGACACGAAGGTCTTGCTCGAGAGGGTGCTGCCCACCGGGACCAGCCACGACACCTGGAACCCCTCGGGGTCCTGGTAGCGCTCGGCTTCCTGCACCGTCGGGAACACCTTGAACTTCACCTCGGGGTCCTGCCCGTCCCAGACGCGCGCCGTCGCCAGCGCGTCACAGAGCGTCGTACGAGGTGGTGTTTCAACCCCTGAGCAACGACGCCTCAGCGCATCCGGTAGCGCGTCTCGTACTCGTTCCCGAAGAGGTCCCGCGCGCTGATGATCAGGTCGGTCACGTCTGCAGGCGAGTGACCGGCGAGGTCGAAGGTGAAGGTGGTCTCTCCAGGCGGCGGGTTGATCACGTTGGTGCCGGAGCCGTCAGCGAACCGCAGGTGAGGGATCACCAGGCGGATCAGCCGGGCGACGTCGACGGTGTCATCCGCGGGCGCGCCCTCACCGACCAGCCCCCAGCGCCAGTGCACCCGCAGGCCGGTCGCGCCGACGCTCTCCCACCACAGGGCGCGCGCCACCAGGTGGGCATGCGTGGCCGGTGAGAAGCGCACGTCGAAGTCGAGCCGTCGCTGGGCGCCGCTGCCGTACTCGATGGCGTAGGCACCGACGCCGAAGTTCGTTGCGTCGCGCTCGGTACGGAACGCGAGGCGCTCGGTCTGACTCAAGGCCAACGCGCCGCCCGCCTCGATGGGGTTCGCCGAAGGCACGGCGAGGCCACCGTCGGCGAAGTCGATGTTCGCGAGGTCC
>VFKJ01000364.1 GCA_009885595.1 Myxococcales bacterium
CGCGGAATAGCGTGCGCTCCTTCTTTCGAGGGAGAGACTCATGGCTACCCGTCGCTACGTCTTGTCGGTCGACCAGGGCACCACCAGCAGCCGCGCCACGGTGCTCGACGCGAAGCTGCGCGTCTGCGGCGCGGGCCAGCGAGAGTTCACCCAGTTCTTCCCCAGGCCCGGTTGGGTCGAGCACGACCTGAACGAGATCTGGGCCTCCACCGAGTGGTGCATCGCCAAGGCGCTGCGCTCTGCCGGCATCAAGGGCACCGAGCTGGCCGCCATCGGCATCACCAACCAGCGCGAGACCACCGGCCTGTGGCACCGCGGCACCGGCAAGCCGCTGCACAAGGCGATCGTCTGGCAGGACCGCCGCACCAGCGCGCTGTGCGGTGAGCTCAAGGCCTTAGGTCACGAGGCGAAGGTGAAGGAGACCACCGGCCTGGTGCTCGACCCCTACTTCTCCGGCACCAAGGTGAAGTGGCTGCTCGACTCCGTGAAGGACGCGCGCGCCAAGGCCGACGCCGGCGAGCTCGCGTTCGGCACCATCGACACCTGGCTCGTCTACAAGATGACCGGCCACGCCTCGCACGTCACCGACGTCAGCAACGCCAGCCGCACCATGTTGATGGGCCTGCAGTCGCTCGAGTGGGACGACGCGATGCTCTCGATGCTCGACGTGCCGCGCTCGGTGCTCCCGCGCATCGGGGCGAGCGCCGAGGTCTACGGGATGACGCGCGGCATGAAGTCGTTGCCCGACGGCATTCCGGTGTCGGGCATGGCGGGCGATCAACAGGCGGCGCTCTTCGGCCAGGCCTGCTTCACGCCTGGAGAATCGAAGTGCACCTACGGCACCGGCGCGTTCCTGCTGATGAACGTGGGCGAGACGCCGGTCGCGTCCAAGGCCGGCCTGCTCACCACCGTGGGCTGGAAGCTCGAGGGGAAGACCACCTACGCGCTCGAGGGTTCCTGCTTCATCGCGGGCGCGGCGGTGCAGTGGCTGCGCGACGGGCTGGGCCTCATCAAGAAGGCGTCCGACATCGAGGCGCTGGCGAAGACGGTGAAGACCACCGGCGACGTGGTGTTCGTGCCGGCGCTCGCTGGCCTGGGCGCGCCGCACTGGAGGCCCGACGCGCGCGGCCTCTTCGCCGGCATCGACCGCAGCACCAAAGGCGGCCACCTCGCGCGCGCGGTGCTCGAGGGCATCGCGCTGCAGATCCAGGATCTCGCCGAGGCGATGAAGCTCGACTCAGGCCGCGACATCCCCGCGTTCAAGGTCGACGGGGGCGCGGTGAAGAACGACCTGCTGATGCAGTACCAGGCCGACATCCTCGGCACGACGGTGGTGCGCCCGAAGAACGTGGAGACCACCAGCCTCGGCGCCGCCTTCCTCGGGGGCCTGGGCGTCGGCTTCTGGAAGAGCGCCGACGACGTGCGCCGGGTGTGGAAGGCCGACAAGGTGTTCAAGCCGAAGATGAACGAGGGCGAGCGCGCCCAGCACCTGGGCAAGTGGCGCGAAGCGGTGAAGCGCGCGTGAGGTGGTTGCTGCTCCTGTCGTTGCTGTCTGGCTGCGCGAAGTGTGGCGGCGAGGCAGCGGATGCAGGGGTCGACTCGGGCGCCGCGCGCGTGCGGCGCAGCACCGATCTGCGCACCGCGCTCATCCAGGGCTATCCGGAGTACCGCGACACCGCGCTCCTCGAGTCCAGCGCGAAGGTGACCCGCACCATCCCCGGGCTCACGCCGGCGCTGCGCGATGAGGGCCTCTCGAAGTTGAAGTGGCTGGTTTCGGATGCGGGCTCGGGCTGGGATCTCAATCGTTTTCACCTCGAGCAGGTCGGCCCCGACACGCTGCAGCTGAGCTTGCCCCTCACCGTCGAGGACGTGGGCCACCAGTTCATGTCGCCGGTCGGGCTCTCCTCGATGGAGATGGCGATGTACCTGCCGCGGCAGTTGCCCATCGGGAAGGAGACGTTCGAGCTCGATCTTCACTACAGCTCATCGGCCGAGCGCTGCCTCATTCGCGTGCGCCAGGCGGTGTCGCTGCTGATCGCCAACGGGCAGTGGCGGGTGACGAAGGCGCCGCCTGAGTGGAGCCCCGACGCCGCGGCCGACACCGGGCTGCCGGAAGACTTCCTGGTCGAGGTGACCAGCGTCGAAGGCGCGCGCCTCACCTTCCACCGCACGCGCGGCCAGGTGCGGGTGCACTACGCGCTCGTCACCGTGGATGGCTGAGGGCCGTCAACCACCCCTGCGAAGTGACGGGCCCTTCGTGGCAGGTGGCCTGCTGACCCATTGCTGAAGCAGTCAGTTTCGGCGCAGCGCGGCCCGGTAGAGCATTCGTGCGCGCGCCGGTGAGTGGTGCCGAACGAAGCGGCTCAGCAGCTTGAGATCGAGTCCTCGAAACAGATGGCTCTGCGCTGCCCTGACGTAGCTCCGGCCGCGGAGGACGTGAACGGTCAGCTCTCCGTCGATCCAGAACCAGACTTCCCGCACGCCGAGGCGACGGTAGATCTCGAGCTTGTCGAGTCCTCCGTGACTCTGGACGACCTCGACCGCGAGATCGGGCTTCGTCGCGTGGGGGCGATCTCCCACCACCCAGCACTCGTCAGGCTCGGCGCCGGCGTCCTTGCCCTCGTCCTTCAGGGTCCAGGACTTGAGGCCCTCGATCAGGATCTCGTTCTCGTCGGCCCAGACCTCCAGCAAGCGCCCGATGAGCCAGGAGCGCGACTCGTGCGTCTTTCCGGGGGACATGAGCTCCATCACTCCGTCGAGGTAGGAGACACGAGGCACCGGGGCATCTCCTCGCGCGGCCAGCAGGGCTTTGAAACCCTTCCAGCCAACGCGCAGAAAGACGCGCTGGTCATTTTCAGCGGCGCGCTCGTGAGCTGCGACTTGCACGTCTCGACCCTAACCGCTCGGCCCTCGATCCGCGAGGGCACTCAGGGCCGTTCAGACGCAATGCGGGACGAACGGTTACGCCTGGGGCGTCTGCTTCTTCCCGAGGTCCTGCACGAACTGCTGCGCCAGCGCCTGGTGCTTCGCGTCGTCGAGGCGCTCGTTGAGCAGCTTCTCGGCGATGGCGATCGACAGCTTGGCGGCTTCGCCCTTGAGCTCGGCGATCGCCTTGACCCGCTCGTCGTTGATGGCGCGCTGGGCGTCGAGCTTGAGCGAGTCGGCTTCCTTGCGGGCCTTGCTCATCAGCTCCTCGCGGAACTTCTCCATGTCAGCCTGGGTCTTGCGGACCGCGTCGGCCGCTTCCTGGCGGGCAGCCGCGATCGCCGTCTTCTGCTCACCGAGCAGCTTCTCGGCCTCGGCGCGCTCCCGCTTGGCGCTCTCGATCGCGTTGGTGATGTTCTTCTCACGGCCTTCCACCGCCGACAGCAGCGGGCCCCACGCGAACCGGCGCAGGATGATGAGCACGATGATGAAGGTGATCCACGTCCAGATGATGAGGCCGGGCTTCACGTCGGTGAAGCTGTTGGAGGCGAGGATGAGCAGGTTCATGTGAGTCTTCCTTCAAAAGAAAAAACGTTTTCCCCTCTCCCTGACCCTCTCCCCCCTTGGGGGAGAGGGAAAGGAAGTGATGCGATTACTTGAGCGCGAGCAGGATGCAGATCACGAGGGCGAAGAACGTCGCGCCTTCGATCAGACCGGCCGCGACGATCATCGCGCCGCGGATGTCGCCACCAGCGGACGGCTGACGGGCGATGCCATCCATCGCCGAGGCGGCGAGCTTACCGATGCCGTTGCCGGCACCGATGATGGCGAGACCAGCGCCGAGACCGGCGCCGAGGTAGGCGAGCATTGCTGAGGTGAGGTTCATGACGTTTCCAGCTTTCGTTGTGTGACCCGCTTCTCGGGGGGGCCGTGGTGCTGTCCCATCGGGTACTACCTCCAGCGCGGTGACTTCACCGCGGGGTTCTGTTGGCTCACTTCAGTGAGCGTGATCGTCTCCGTGCGCGTGGTGACCCATCGCGACGCCCTGGCCGATGAAGAGGCTGGTGAGCAGGGTGAACAGGTACGCCTGAAGAATGCCGACGAAGATCTCCAGGCAGAAGATCGCCACCGTCAGCGGCAGCGCGACCGCGGCGGCGCCGATGGTCCACACGAAGATGAGCGAGAGCAGGAAGAAGACCACCATGTGCCCACCGAGCATGTTCGCGAAGAGACGAACGAGCAGGGCGAAGGGCTTGGTGAAGAGGCCGATCACCTCGACCGGAATCATGATGGGCCACAGGAACGCGGGCACCCCGCCGGTGAGGTGCTTCAAGTACCCGCCCAGGCCCGCCGAGCGGATGCCGGCCACCTGAATCAAAATGAAGGTGATGATCGCCAGCGCCGCGGTGACGGTCACCACGCCGGTGGCCGCGAACATGCCCGGAATGAGCCCCAGCCAGTCGATCGCGAGGATGAAGAAGAACAGCGAGGTGAGGTACGGCGTGTAGCGCTTGCCCTCTTCCTTGCCGAGGTTGGGCACCGCGATCTCGTCGCGCACGAACAGCGCCAGCACCTCGATGAGGTGCGCGAGCACGCCCCTGGGCACGCCGTTCTGATCACGCTTGCGCCCGAGGAACAGCAGGCTGAACAGCACCGCGCAGGCGACCCACATCATCAGGATCGCCTTGGTGGGGCGCAGGTCCCAGCAGCCGTTCAGGAAGAGCCCCAGCGAGGGGAAGCTCTCGAAGCCCGCGGGCGCGTGACCGTCACAGGCGCCCGGCGTGCGCTCGAACTTGAGGAAGCTGAACGCGTCGGCGATGTGAATGGCCGGCAGGTGGTACGGCGGGAAGGGGATCTCCATCTCGAAGACGGTGTCGTCGGCGACGTGGTGAAGAATGAAGTCGGCGGTCTCCTTCTTCTTGTCGACCGGCCCCGAGGGCTCGGCGTGCCCCTCGGGTTCGTTGGCGAACGCGGGGACTGCGAAGAGCGCGACGAGAATGAGCACGAACCGCTTCATGAGATCACCTTCACCTTGGTGCTGGAGCCCGAGAGCAGGCTGCGCGTCTCGAGCACCTGCTGCCCCAGAGAGACGACGAAGAACGCGATGACGAAGGCCATCGCAGAGAGCGACTCGTCCTGCCGGATCACGACGGCGCCCAGGCCCAGGGCGAGCAGACGAAGCATGAAGGCCAGGCCCTGCGCGGTCATCAGCGCCTTGAGCGCCGCGTTGCCTGACAGCCCCCGGCCCAGCAGGGTCTTCAGCACCATGGTGACCGCGCCGGCCACCGAGGCGACCAGCGCCCCGATCAGCGCCGAGCTGCGGCTGTCCGGATCCATCGGCAGCACCAGCGCCAACGTCGCGACGACGCCGCCGAGCGCGAGAGTCAACGGGAGCATGGTGGAGAGGGACTTCATGGTTTCTTTTCGTTCTTCTTCTGCTCGGCCATCAACCGATTGGCGGTCCTGATGAAGGCGTAGAAGCCGACCGCGCTTCCACCCATGCCACCGACGATCAGGCCCCACGGCCCGATCCCCAACCACCTGTCCAGCCCGTAACCCGCCGCCACTCCGAACAACGCCGACCCCGTGAACTGCCACACCGCGCTCAGCCATGGCTCTGCCGCTCGGTACGATTTTGCGAGCGGTGAGAGCTCTTCGTCGGGGTCCTTCAAGCGCGCGCCGCGTACCAGACGACCCCTGGGGGTACAACGCAAAAGCTGACCCCACCCGGACGGTTCATGAGGGGCTCTTCTGAGGACTTTTGTTGCTCCGCTCCAGCCGCAGACGTACTGCCACCGGCATGAAGCTGGCTTCGAAGGTGATGCTCGGCGTGGGCGGGGTGCTGGTGCTCATTCAGCTGGTCCGCCCCGCGCAGACCAACCCTCCGGTGACCGGTGTCGTGCAGGCGCCGCCCGAGGTGATGACGCTGCTCAAGCGCTCCTGCTGGGACTGCCACTCGAACGAGTCGGTTTGGCCCTGGTACGCGCAGGTGGCGCCGGTATCGTGGCTGGTCGCGCGCGACGTGAACGGCGGGCGCAAGCACCTCAACTTCTCTGAGTGGCAGGGCTACGAGGAAGGCCGCAAGCTCAAGAAGCTCGAGGAGATCGCCGAAGAGGTGGAGGAGGGCGAGATGCCGATGGCGACTTACCTGCCGCTCCACCCCGAGGCGAAGCTGACCGCGGCCGAGCGCAGCGCGCTGGTCGCATGGGCGAAAGCGGGCGGCGCGCCGGGGCCGTGAGGATGAAGCGCACCTGAGGCAGCCGATGCAGCAATGCTAATGTGCAAGTAATGCGGCATTGGTATTGGTCAGAGTCTGCGCCGGGGCCGAGGACGCAGGGGAAAGGCGCTCGACACGGAGCCCTGAAGGAGCTCGGCTCGCGGCTTTCTGCGACGAGCTGGCTCAAGCGATGAGCGGAAGGGCATCCCTCGTTTCGGCGTCGTTGTCGTTGGTGCACGCAAAAGCTAGTATGTTACGGTTATAGGTAAATGTGACAACACTCCGGGAAGGCGACGCCCCGGCCGCTCACCTGCTCTTCGCCTGAACCACTCGAGGAACGGGGCCACGAGGGGAGGGGCCCGCCCGTTTTCGCCTGGAGCCATGCACCTTGCCGGCCTGCTCCCCTTGAGGCATTCGGGCGCGGGTCCGACAATGTCGGCGTTCTCAACGGCCCCGCGGGCGGCAGCGCGGGTCAGGTCAAGCCAGGGACTGGCGGACGCCAGCG
>VFKJ01000037.1 GCA_009885595.1 Myxococcales bacterium
AGTCCGAACTCGATGCTGAAGGAGTCGTTCACCGCGGGGATGAAGCCGTCGTGGACGAGGGGGATGAGGTAGCGGCCGCCGATGCCGAACGGGAAGCCCCAGTAATAGCGGTGGTACGGCAGCCCGAGGAAGATCGAGAGCATCTGCGAGCGGTGTTGGGGCGAACGATCGAGCAGCGCGCCGGACCTTCGGAACGTACTCTCGGACGGAGTGTCGCTCCCCTTCGCGGGCTCGTCCTCGGCCATCACCGGCATCGCCATCAACGTCATCGCCATCAAGACCATTTTCGCGGTTCGTCGCACGGCAAGCTCCTTTGGAAATCTGCAGTGGCACAATACGGAACAGCACCGAACGGAGCCTAAAAAAATGTCTCAACGTCGCCTCTTCGTCGCCGGAGCCACTGGAGCGGTAGGTCACGTCGTGCTCGAGCTGGCGACGAAGCAGAAGGTCGACGTGCTCGCCCACGCCAGGCCTTCCAGCGCCTCGAAGCTGGGCCAGCGACCGGTCGCGGCGCTCGAGTTGACCGATCCGAAGCTGCCTGAGGTGATGAAGGGCTGCACCACGGTGGTCCAGCTGATCGGCACCATGCGCAAGCGCTTCGCCGCGGGTGACACCTACGAGACGAGTGACATCGGCACCACCCGCTCGCTGGTGGAAGCGGCGAAGGCCTGCGGCACCGTCGATCACCTGGTGCTGCTCTCGAGCGTGGGCGCGGGAAGGCCGATGGGCGCGTACTTGAAGGCGAAGGCCGAGGCGGAGCGGTTGGTGAGGGAGAGCGGAATTCCGTTCACGATCTTCCGGCCCTCGGCGTTCGAAGATCGAGAGGGCGTGCACACGCTCGGCTTCGGCGCGCTCACCCGCGCGCTGGGGCTCAAGAAATATCAGCCGATCAAGCTGCAGCAGCTCGCCTTTGCGATTCTGAAGGCGGCCTCGGACCGTGCGCCGCTCGGCGCTGCCCTCGAGGGCGCGGCCCTGTGGGAGCTGGTCCCGAAATGAAGCGCGTGCTCGTGAGCGCGTGCCTGCTGGGCGAGCGCGTTCGCTACGACGGCCGGGAGAAGGGCTCCGAGCATCCGGTGCTCCAGCGCTGGCTGACCGAAGGGCGCGTGGTGAAGGTGTGTCCCGAGGTGGAGGGCGGACTGCCCGTGCCCCGTCCTCCCGCGGAGAAGCAAGCCGATGGACGGATCCTGATGAAGACCGGCGCCGACGTGACCGAGGCCTTCACGCGCGGAGCCGCCGAGGCGCTGCGATTGGTGAACGAGCACGGGCTCACGGTAGCGGTGCTCAAGGAAGGCAGCCCCTCGTGCGGCAGCGGCTTCATCTACGACGGCCACTTCAGCAGGACTCAGCTACCGGGCCAGGTAGGCGAGACCACGCGCCTGCTACGGGCGAACGGAGTGAAGGTGTTCAGCGAGCTGCAGTGGGAAGCAGCCGACGCCGCGCTCACTTCGGCAGGTGATTGACGATTCGGCCGACCACCCCGCCCTGCTCGAGGGCGATCGCGATGAAGGCGGCTTCAACGTGCGTGCCTTCGAAGGCCACCGCGGGGAGCTTCGCCAGCCGCTGCCGCGCATCGGCCTCGGGTACGCCCAGGCCCTTCACCAGCAGGGCCAGGATCTGCGGCACCTTGTTCGGGTCGTCGACCCAGACCTCGGCCCGGCCTGACTGCGCGATGATCGATCGCCGCATCCCAGTGGCCGGCAGCCCCACCCCGCCCGCCTCGAAGCCGTGGCCGCACTTGCAGGAGAAGCGCTCGAACCACTTGAGCTGACCTTCGGCGATCTCCTGGCCCACCTCGAGGAAGTGGGTCTTCTGACAGGTCACGCAGACCGAAGGGATACGGGCGGCGGAGAGCACGCCTCACGATACCTGAGAACTTCGACGGAGCATCTCTGCACCGGCCACCCAAACTGCCCCCGTCCCGAAGCGCTCCCTCGGAGAAGGGGCGGCATGGGGGTTGCTCCGGAGCCGCTCATGGGAGGTGGGCGATGGATGGTGACTGGTTGAACACGGAGCAGGTCGTCGTCAGAGACGTGGACGACGCGCGGCGCAGGTTGATGCGGCTGGGCACGGGGGCGTTGAGCAACGCCGAGCTGATGGGGGTGCTGCTGGGCGCCAGCGAGCTGGGGCGGGCAACCGCCCTGGTGAAGGACGGGCTCAAGGCGCTGCTGGCGGAATCACCCGAGGCCCTGGTGGAGTACCGCCAGCTCTCGGAAGAGGAGGCCGCGCGGGTGCTGGCGGCCAGCGAGCTGGGGCGGCGCCTGCACACCTCGAGGGAGGAGCGGCCGCGGCTGCAGACGCCGCAGGCGATCTTCGAGTGGGCGAGGAAGCTGATGGTGGGCACCCGGCGCGAGGAGTTCCACGTGCTGTGCCTCAACAGCCGCAACGTGCTCTTGCGGCACGTGTGCGTGGCCCAGGGCAGCGTGGACCAGTGCCACGTCGACCCGCGGGAAGCGCTGGCGCCGGCGATCGCCTGCCGCGCTACGGGGATCGTGCTGGTGCACAACCACCCTTCGGGCGATCCCGAGCCGTCCGTGCAGGACGTCGCGCTCACCCGCCAGCTCAAGGAGGGCGGCCGCCTGCTCTGCCTGCGGCTGCTCGATCACATCGTCATCGGAGAGACGCGCTTCGTCTCGATGCTGGCCCGGGGGCTCATCAAGGGCGACGACTCGGGCTTCACCTCGCGGCTGCAGTCACCATGAAGGTTGACCTCCGAGGGAAGGACAGTCCATATGCGCGCAGTGTCAGAGTCCCTGCCGTACTTCAGTGAGATGCAGGCAGGGCTCAAGAAGCACTTCAGCCTCGACGCCTTTCGGACCGGCCAGGCCGAGGTGATCTCCAACGTCATCTCGGGCCGCAACGCCGTGGTGGTGATGCCCACCGGCGCCGGCAAGTCGCTGTGCTACCAGCTGCCCGCGTTGCTGCTCGACGGGGTCACGGTGGTGGTCTCGCCGCTGATCGCGCTGATGCAGGACCAGGTCGACGCGCTCCAGGCCAAGGGCATCGCGGCGACCTTCATCAACTCGACGCTCAGCGACTCCGAGCGGGCCAACCGGCAGCAGCGCCTGCGGCAGGGCGAATACAAGCTCGTCTACGTGGCGCCTGAGCGCTTCCGCAGCGAGGCCTTCATCAGCGCGCTGCAGGAAGCCCGGCTGGCGCTCTACGCCATCGACGAGGCGCACTGCATCTCGCAGTGGGGCCACGACTTCCGGCCCGACTACGCGCTGCTCGGCCAGGTGCGGAAGCGGCTGCGGCCTCC
>VFKJ01000851.1 GCA_009885595.1 Myxococcales bacterium
ATCGTCATGATCGGCGAGATCGGCGGTACTGACGAGGAAACCGCCGCAGCGTATATTCAAGCCAATGTGAAGAAACCGGTCGTTGGCTTTATTGCCGGCCAGACGGCTCCTCCGGGCAAGCGCATGGGTCACGCCGGCGCGATCATCTCGGGCGGCAAGGGCACGGCGGCCGAGAAGATCAAGGCGATGACCGAGGCGGGCATCGTGATGTCGGCCTCACCGGCAGAGCTGGGCACCACGCTGGTCGAGGCGGCCAAGCGCGCAAACGTCAAGCTGAGCTGAACCACTCTCTCCCTCTCCCCCGGCGGATTCCGAAAGGAGTCCGCCGTTTTTCTTTGCCGGGGAGGGGTTACCGAGTCTGCCAACCCGATTCGGCCGGCTGGCTTTGTTGCTTGTCGGTCGCAAGGCGTACAATTCACGACCATGGAACCGGAGAACCTGACGCTCGAAGTCCTGAAGCAGATTCGCGACGAGGGCAAGAAGACCAACGAGCGAATCGACGAGACCAACGTACGCTTGGGGCAACTCCGTGAGGAGACGAGCTCTCGCCTCAACGAGACCAACGTACGTCTCGAGCAGTTGCGCGACGAGCTCTCGCGTCGAATCGTCGAATCGGAGATGCGTACGGCGACGGCCATCACGGCGCTCGCGGGGAACGTCGGGGAGTTGGTGAGCTTCCTGAAGCAGGATCGTGATCTGAGACCGCGACTCGAGCAGTGCGAGAAGGACATCCTGAACCTCAAGTCCCGCTTGCCGGACGCCTAAGGCGACGTCAGGCAGGCGCCCGGCCCCGTCGAGTTCGACCCGCGAAACCAGCTCGTAGACGGAGAGGACCCCTGCGTCGGGTAGCGGACGACCTGCGGCGTCGGCCACGACGACACCTGCGAGACGAACGGCCCGAACAGCGCTCCCGTCCCGTCCATCCCAGGCAGGAGCAGCAGCTTACCGGTTCGTGAGCCCCTGGCTCATCAGCGTCCACCCGATCATCTTGTAGAGCAGCCGCGCGCCGACGTTGCCGTCCCACTCGCTGCCTGAGCCCCCCGCGGAGACCTCGTTCAGATCGAACCCGACGATCTTCTTCCCCGCGCGCACCAGCCCCTCGAGCAGCGCCACCGCCTGCGCGAAGCTGAGCCCGCCCGGCACCGGCGTGCCCGTGTTCGGACACAGGGTGGGCTCGAGCCCGTCGATGTCCCACGACAAATACACGTGCTGTGGCAGCTCGGCGACGATCGAGTCGACCTGCTCGCGCCACGGCATGCCGTCGAGCCGCGCCCGCGCGAGCCGCGCGTCGAAGAAGGTGTGAATGCGCCCCTCGGACTCGCGGATCATCGAGTACTCCGCCTCACCGAAGTCGCGAATGCCCACCTGCACCAGCTTCCGCACGCCCGGCAGGTGCTTCACCACGTTGAACATGATCGACGCGTGCGACCAGGTGAAGCCCTCGTACGCGTCGCGGAGATCCGCGTGGGCGTCGAGGTGCAGCACGCCCAGGTTCGGGTACTTCTCCGAGTGCGCCTTGATGCACCCGAACGGCGTCGAGTGATCGCCGCCCACCACGCCCACGATCTTCCCCGCGTCGATCCAGTGCTTGCTGGTGCGGTACACCCAGTCGTTCATCTTCTCCGAGAGCGCGTTCACCTGGGCGAGCGCGGCCGCGTCGACCTCGAGGCCGCCTGAGGCCACGATGGGCTCCGCGAGCTGCTTGCCCTCGTCATTCCACGCGCGCACCTCGGCGGGCTCCGCGAGCATCGAGATGCCCACCTCGTACGGGCGCCCGGTGTCGAGATCGAACAGGTCGACCTGCTTCGAGGCCTCGAGGATCTCGGCGGGACCGTCGGCCGTGCCCCCGCCGTAGCTGGTGGTGGCCTCGAAGGGCACGGGCACCAGCACCACCTTCGCCTCCTCGGGCGTGAAGGGAAGTCCGAAGACTCCGGAGTCAGGCATCGCTGCAGCGTTGGGATCGAACTTGGCCATGTCAGGTCACCAGGTGAGGACGAGCTTTCCAAAGGTGTCGTTGCCGGCGAGCCGTTGCAAGGCAGGTTCGAGCTCGGCCATCGGCAGCACCGCGTCGACCACCGGCTCGAGCTGGCCGCTGACGAACGAGGGCACCACGCGCTGCTCGAACAAGCGGGCGACGGTGATCTTCTCCTCGAGCGAGCGGGCGCGCAGGGTGGTGCCCAGCAGCCGCAGCCGCTTGGCGAGCACGCTGCGCAGCGGCACCTCGGCCGAGGCGCCCGCGACGAGCCCCACCAGCATCACCGTGCCCTTGATCGCCATGGCGTCGATCGTCTCGGCGAACCAGTCACCGCCCACCAGATCGAGCGCGAGGTCGCACCCCCGGCCCTCGGTGAACTGCTTCACCCGGGCGGAGAACACGCCGTCTTTCACCACGATGGAGCGCGTCAGCCCCAGCTCGGCGGCGCGCGCGAGCTTCTTCTCGTTGCGCCCGGTGCCGATCGCCCGCGCGCCGAACAGGTGGCACAGCTGCAAGGCGGCGCTGCCCACGCCGCTCGCCACCGCGTGGATCAGCACCTCGCTGTGCAGCGTCATTCCCCCCTGAAGGACCAGCGCGTCGAACGCGGTGGTGAACGCCTCGGGGATCGCCGCCGCGTCGGCGAACGACAGCTCGGCGGGCACGGCGATCGCCTCACGCTCGTGGGTGACCAGCTCCTCGGCCCAGGCGCCGCCGCCGACGAGGCCCATCACCCGATCGCCGGCCTTCCAGCGCTGCACCCGCGAGCCGACCGCGATCACTTCGCCGGCGTACTCGAGCCCGGGAATGTCCGAGGGGACTCCCGCGGGCGCGGGATAGAGGCCCATCGTCTGCAACAGATCGGCGCGATTGAGCGCGGTGGCCTTCACCTTCACCCGGATCTCATCGGGCCCGAAGTGCGGTGAGGCGACCTCGGCGAACCGGAGCCCTTCAGGACCTTCTGCGTTGACGCTGATGGCTGCCTGCATGCCGCGCGCGTACCACAGCTTTCAGACGA
>VFKJ01000604.1 GCA_009885595.1 Myxococcales bacterium
GCGCGTTCGCGCGGCGGAAGGTCGCCAGCGCGCCGAGCGGCTCGATGGCGATGATCTGCGAGACGAGGATGAAGCGGATCGCGAACCACAACACCCACCCGATGAGGCTGCCGGCGACGGCCAGCGCGGCGATCACCCCCATCGCCGCCGCCGCACCTTTCTCACCGTAGATCGCGGCGAACACCGCTATCGCCACCAACACCAACGAAGGCAGCAGCATCAGCACCCCCACGATCGAGCTCCAGACGGCGCTCAACAAGAAGGTCAGGGTCGTGGTGCCGAGCCTCGCCGCCGCGTGACGGAAGGCGTCGGCGCCGTTCGGCTGGCCCTTGCTCGTCAGCCGCATGAAGGAGAAGTGCGTCGCCGCCACGCCCGCAACCTGCGCGACGAGTAGCGAGCCGAGGATCGCCGCCCCGAGCAGCGCCGCCGAGCTCATCAGCTGCGTGAGCGCCTCCAGCGGCCGGTCCGCCAGCGCGTCGGCATCTGGGGTGGGGAACAGCACCCGGCTCAGGCCCTGCGCGACCGCCAGCACCGTGCCTTCGACCAGCTGGAAGCCCAGCATCAACTGGAAGAGCGCCTTCCAGTTCGCCCGCCAGAAGTTGACGGAGCGATCGATCAGCTCACCGAGGCCCAGCGGGCGGAGCGGGTTCAAGATGGCGAGGGTTCTAGCCTAAGCGCGCGCAGGAGGGCTTCGGCGGCGTGGGCGGGCGAGGCCGCGTGCAGCACTTCGCCTGTCACCGCGACCCCGGCGACTGGGCCGAGCGAGGGGACTCGGGCGGCGGTGATTCCCCCGAGCGCGAAGCAGGGAAGGGGGCACTGGGCGACGAACGCACGGAACGCCTCGACCCCCAGCGCGGGCCGTTCGGGTGGCTTGCTGATCGGATCGAACACGGGACTGACGAGCAGCAAATCTTTGAGCAGAAGATCTCCCTCTCCCCCGCGGGGGAGAGGGTCGGGGAGAGGGCTTGGGTGAAACGAAGAGCTCAACCAGCGCGAGCCGAGGTGAGGCCGGACGTCCTCGGCGCGGAGCGATCGCTCGGTCAGGTGCAGGTGCGCCTCGAGGGCGAGGGCGAGGTCGAGGCGGCCGTTGATGAAGAGCGGGGCATTGCCGCAGATCTCCTTGAGCCGCAGTCCCTCTTCGTAGAACAGGGCGTCGGTCGCTCCGGGGTGGCGGTGCTGGATCGCAATGCCGGGGCCCGCGCGAAGCGCGTCTTTGATCTGCGAGAGGCAGTCTCCGCGTGACCAGTCGGTGATCAGGAACAGCTTGAAGGTAAGCCCTCTCCCCGACCCTCTCCCCCGCGGGGGAGAGGGAGACAGGCCCGTCACTGGCCGACGAGGCCGGTCAGCGGGCTCGAGGCCGACGCGTACGCCTTCATCGGAATGCGCCCGGCGAGGAAGGCGTCTCGGCCCGCTTCCACCGCCAG
This sequence comes from Myxococcales bacterium, assembly GCA_009885595.1. Lineage (GTDB taxonomy): Bacteria > Myxococcota > Myxococcia > Myxococcales > Myxococcaceae > Archangium_A. Next base: position 1,425 of record VFKJ01000604.1, read on the forward strand.
CTTCATCGCCCTCGCCATCCGCGCCGGCTCCTTCGCCAGCGCGATCGCCGTGTTCATCAAGATGCCGTCGACGCCCAGCTCCATCGCGATCGCCGCGTCACTGGCGGTGCCCACGCCGGCATCGACGATCACCGGCACCTTCACCGTCTCGAGGATCAGCCGGAGGTTGTGCGGGTTGCGAATGCCCAGCCCCGAGCCGATCGGCGCCGCCAGCGGCATCACCGCCGCGCACCCCATGTCCGCCAGCTTGCGCGCGGTGATCACGTCGTCGCTCGTATACGGCAGCACCGTGAAGCCTTCCTTCACCAGCACCCGCGCGGCCTTGAGCGTCTCCTCGACGTCCGGGTACAGCGTCTTCTCGTCGCCCAGCACCTCGAGCTTCACCCACTTCGAGAGCCCCAGCTCCTCCGCGAGGCGGCAGGTGCGAATGGCGTCCTCGGCGGTGTAACAACCCGCGGTGTTCGGCAAGAGCGTCATCCGGTTGCTGTCGATCCAGTGCAGCAGGGAATCTTCCCCCTTCGCCTTGAGATCGAGCCTGCGCACCGCGACGGTCACCATCTCGGCGCCAGAGGCCTCGTGGCACTGCTTCATCAGCGCGTGAGTGGGGTACTTGCCGGTGCCGACGATCAGCCGGCTCTGGAAGGTCTTGTTGCCGAGGGTGAAGGGCTTGTCGTTCATTTCATCCGCCTCCGACGAAGGTGACGATCTCCACCTGGTCACCGGCCTTGAGGGCCGTCGCCTGGTGCCGCGACTTCACGACGACCTCCGCGTTCACTTCGACCGCGACCCGGGGCGCCTTGATCTCGAGGAACGCGAGCAGCGTGGCCACGGTGAGGCCGTCTGGGAGTTCGCGTGGCTGACCGTTGATCTGAAGCTGCATTTGAATTCCCGCGCGGCGCACCCTACACGAAGTCCCCATGGGTGAGCCGGTCGACATTGAGGAGCTCCATCGCCGGGTCGCGGTCGCTGACGGGCACGCCGACTCGTTGATGTGGAACCGCGATCTGAACTGCGCCTCCCCGAAAGGCCACGTCGACTTCCCCAGGCTCAAGGAGGCGGGCGTCAAGATCCAGTGCTTCACCGTGGTGACCCGCGGGCTGCCGGTGATCGACGGCTTCTCCCTGTTCGCGTGGAAGAACGGCTGGCCCCGCCACGCGCGCGCCGACGAGTGGAGCCGCTGCACCTTCCAGGTCGATCGCCTGGCCGCGTTCTGCCGCGAGTCGAACGGGGGCGCGTCGATCGCCGCCACCCCCGCGCAGCTGGAAGCGAACCTCTCGGGCGGGAAGCTCTCGGCGGTGATCGGCATCGAGGGCGGCCACGCGCTGGGCGGCCAGGTCGAGCGCGTCGCCCAGCTCTACGAGCGCGGGGTGCGCTTCATGTCGCTGAGCCACCTCTCCAACAACGAGCTGGGCGGCACCTCGACGCCGCTGTTCGGCGACAAGCCGCTCACGCCGCACGGCCGCGAGGTGCTCGACGCGATGGGTGAGGTGGGCATGCTGCTCGACGTCGCGCACGCCTCGCCCTCGATGCTCCCCGAGCTGCTCGCGCACCCCAACGCCCGCCCCTTCTGCAGCCACGCGGGCGTGCAGGGCGCGACCCCGATGTGGCGCAACCTCTCCGACGCGACCTGCCGCGCCATCGCCGACAAGGGCGGGGTGGTGGGGATCATCTTCGCGCCCCAGTTCCTCGGGGGCCGCACCCTGCAGCACGTGGTCCGCCACGTCGAACACGCGCTCAAGGTGATGGGCGAAGACGGGGTGGCCTTCGGCAGCGACTTCGACGGCATGATTCCCCTGCCCCAGGGCATGCGCGACGTGCGCGATCTGCCCAGGCTCACCGCGGCGCTGCTGGAGCACGGGTTGCCGGTGCGCGTGGTGGAGAAGGTGCTGGGCGAGAACTACCGCCGCTTCTTCAACGAAGCGCTCTGACGTTTCGTTTGACTTAGGATCGGGGCCGGGCAGATAGTCCGCGCCCTCGGCCGCCTCCCCCAAGCCCACCCCATGCGCCTCCAGATTCAGCTCGCCCTCGTCGCTTCTCTTTCCGTCTTTTCCTTCGCGTGCGGGAGCCCCGTCGCCGGCGACACCTGCAACGCGACCGGCTTCCTCTGCGAGTCGACCGCCAGCGCCCTCGAGTGCCGCCTGGGCACCTGGACGTCGCTGCCCTGCAAGGGCACCAACGGCTGCAAGCGCGAGGGCGACCTCGTGAAGTGCGA
>VFKJ01000621.1 GCA_009885595.1 Myxococcales bacterium
AACCGGCTCTACGCCTACTTCCACATGGGCGCGCTGCAGACGCACGCGCCGGTGGGCCCGCAGCTCGACATCGGCGTCGACTTGGGCCTGGGCGACAGCCCCACCGCCGAGCAGTTGCTCGAGAACGCGCGCGCGTTTCACGCGAAGGCCAACCACCGCGACGCCTGGGCGCTGGCCAAGCGCAGCAACGAGCTGACCCCGACGCTCGACGCGGCGTTGCTGATGCGGCAAGTCGACGTCGCCTGGCTGCCGCAGCTCAAGGCCGACTTCGTCACCTCGGGCCGGGTGCCCGGCATGCTGATCGGCCCCGAGCAACTCGCCAAGCTCAGCCTCACCGCGCAGGAGCGCTACCTGCTCTCCCGCGTGGACGGCAAACGCGACGTGGAGAACATCCTGCGCATCGCGCCGCTGCGGGAGTTCGAGGCGCTGGTCGCCTTCGATCGCTTCCTCACGCAGAAGTGGATCAGGCTGCAGTAATTCTGTGTAGGGTCCGCCGCCGCATGGAGGACTTCTCGGAAATCGGTGCCATCTGGAGAGGAGAGACCCGCCGCGCGCTCAAGAGCGGCCGCGTGCTGGTGCTCCTCATCTTGTTCCTGCTCTTCGTCGGGCTCGCGCTGACCGTGGTGGGGTTCTTGAACCACCAGCTCAACGCCAAGTTCGATCAGCAGATGTCGATGGCCGGCGCCGACATGAGCCAGGCCAAAGAGCAGCTGGCCGCGGGGAAGAAGCAGTTCCTGCAGACCTTCGTGACCGAAGACGAGGCGATGCTCGACTCGCTGGCCGCCATTCCCATCGTGCTGCTGGTGGTGTTCAAGCTCACCTTGCGCTTCCTGCCGCTCTTCATCGCGCTGATGGGCTTCGATCAGCTCGCCGGTGAGGTGGGCCCCAAGTCGGTCCGCTACCTGGTGGTGCGGGTCAAGCGCAGCTCGATCATCCTGGGCAAGCTGCTCTCTCAGGTGACGCTGTTCGCGCTGTTGATGAGCGTGTGCACGGTGATGATGGTGCTGGTGGCGAGGGTGCTCAACACCGACTTCGCCGCCGCCGACGTCGCCTTGTGGACGGGCAAGCTCATCATCTCGTCGATGGTGCTGGCGCTGGCGTACCTCTCGTTGACCGCGCTGTTCAGCGCCGTGGTGAAGCAGGGCGGCATCAGCCTGGTGCTCAACGTGATCGCGCTGTTCGTCATCTGGTTCATCGCGCTCATCGGCGGGGCCGTGCGCTTCCCCGGCGAAGAGGCCGCCCAGGGCACCCTGGCGATGCTCAAGGCGGAATCGGCGATGGCCTACCTGCGCTACGCCTCGGTCTGGCACTTCGGTGACGACCTGCTCCACCCGCACTGGGGGCGCTTCCTCACCGCGGCGCTGGTGCACGTGGGGTTCGGCCTGGTCTTCCTCGGACTCGCGCAGGTCGCGCTCAGGAGGAGGGACCTGTGAGCGCGGCGATCGAGATCAAGCACCTGAGCAAACACTTCGGCGCCAAGGTCGCGGTGAACGACGTCACCTTCAACGTCGAAGAGGGTGACTGCTACGGGCTGATCGGCCCCAACGGCGCGGGGAAGACCACCACCTTCTCCATGATGTGCGGCTTCCTCTTCCCCACGGCCGGCAGCATCAAGGTGCTGGGGCTCGATCCCACCCAGCCGGGCGTGCTCAAGCGACAAGTGGGCGTGTTGCCGCAAGACGCGATCCTCCCTCCCATGTGGCCGGTGGGCGAGCTGCTGACCTACTACGGCGAGCTGTCGGGGCTGCCCAACGCGGAGTCTGAGGCGAAGGCGGCGCTGGAGCGCGTGCAGCTGCCCGAGACCTGGAACGTGCAGGCCGGCGCGCTCTCGCACGGCATGCACAAGCGGGTGTCGATGGCCCAGGCGCTGATGGGCTCGCCGCCGGTGATCTTCCTGGACGAGCCGACCGCGGGCCTCGACCCGAAGATCGCGGCCTCGGTGCGCGGGGTCATTCGCGAGCTCAAGGGCAAGCACACGGTGGTGGTGTCCAGCCACAACCTGCAGGAGCTCGAGGAGCTCTGCGACGCCACCGCGATCCTCGACAAGGGCAAGCTGGTCAGCGCGTCCACCATGGCCGAGCTCACCGGGCAGATGGCCGAGTTCCGGGTGCAGATCGCCCGCGGGCAGGTGCCGCTCGACGAGCTCAAGGCGCTGGTGGGCGTGAAGGACGCGAAGCTCGAGGCGAACAACGTGCTGGCCGTGTCTTTCGACAGCCAGGCCGTCAAGCCCGAGGAGATCATCACCCGCGCGGTCGGCCTGCTCGCCGCGAAGAACGTGCTCTTCCTCACCGTGTGGCGCGGCAAGCGGCTGGAAGAGCGGGTGCTCCAGCTCACCTAGCCCACCGATCTTCTTCTCGGGATTGGCGCACTACTACGCGCGCGGACACTTTCCCTGCGGGTGGAGTGGGCCGTACCCCAGCGGAAAGCTCATCGTCTACTAACTGACCGCTACGGCTTCCGTCTTCAGCCAGCCGCCGAAGCCTTCGCCTGATCTGAGCATCGACTCCTGCTCAGGCCGGAGCAGCACGCTCGAGGAACG
>VFKJ01000575.1 GCA_009885595.1 Myxococcales bacterium
GTCGCGAACTTCTTGCAGAACGCCTTGACCCCGATCTGCGAGTCGGTGGCGGTCAGCAAGATGGTGGCGCAGTCAGCGTTGGTGGAGCAGGCCGAGCCGACGGTGGCCACGCCCGAGTCGGGCGCGCCGCACAGGCCGTCGGTGCACAGCTCGCCGGTGCCGCAGGCCACGCAGCGCACGTTGTTGACGCCGCAGTTGCTGGTCGAGGTCGCCGAGAGCTGACGGGGGCTGCAGGCGCCGCTGGGGAGCTGGCAACCATCGCAGGGCGCGCCGCCACCGCCGGTGCCGCCGCCCGTACCGCCGCCCGTGCCGCCGCCCGTGCCGGTGGTGGTGCAGGTGTTCGCGGCACACGTCGAGCCCGGCGTCTGGGTGCAGTCCGTACAGGCGTTGCCGGCCGAGCCGCAGGTGCTGTTGTTGTTGTGGTTAGGCTTCTTGACGCACGCCCCCTTGGGGTCACAGCAGCCGTCGCAGTTCTGCGGGCCACACTTGGGGGGACTGCAGGCGGGGGCGAATGCGACCACGAAGCCAATTACGGCTCCGAGCGAGAGAGCTCTGACGTTCATCGGGTGACTCCTACGGCGGTGGATTCAGCGCAGACCGGGCTCGGCGCTGATGTCGTGAAAGGTGTTTCGGTGAAAGGCGGCGCACAAAACAGAAAGCCGGCCGCTTCGTCAAGTGCTGACTCGAAGCGCCGGCTCGCTTCTGCCTTTCAGGGCAAAAACCTACTGCGGTTCAGAACGGAATGTCATCTGCGGGCGGCGGGCCGCCCATGTCATCCGGCCCTGAGTCATTGCTGTTGCCGCCAGCCGGTGCTGCGTCGGGCTTGGCCTGGGAGGCGCCGCCTTCAGCACCGCGCCCGGGGGCGCCGCCCAGGAACTGCACGGTGTTGGCGACCACCTCGGTGGTGTACTTCTTCTGACCTTCTTTGTCGGTCCACTCGCGGGTCTGCAGCCGGCCTTCCACGTAGCACTGCCGGCCCTTCTTCAAGTACTCGCCGCAGAGCTCCGCGAGCTTTCCCCAGACCACGATCCGGTGCCACTCGGTCTTCTCGACCTTCTGCCCGGTGGTCTTGTCGTTCCATGACTCGCTGGTGGCGATGTTGAAGTTCGCGACCGCCTGACCGCCGGGCGTAAAGCGCACCTCGGGATCCTTGCCCAGGTTGCCGATGAGAATGACCTTGTTGATTCCGCCTGCCATGTGCTGCTCCTTTCGAGAACCACCCCGTTACGGGGCGGTTGTGTGTGGAGCGCAACCTCTAGCATGGGGCACCGACAGGTGGGGCGAACCGCCCTTTTTTCGGGTGCTTGGGGCCCGGGGCTGATCACCCGCCGGGGGCGGTCGCGCTGGTGCCGCTGGTGGGCTGCGAGGTGATCGGCGGCACCGCCACCACCGCGGGAACGCCGGGCGCCTTGGCCTCTGCGATCTTCTGCGAGAGCGTGGTCTCGAGCCCCCGCGCGAAGCTGACCATCGTCGGGTCGGCCGCGCCCTGTGACTGCCGCAGCACCCCCCACAGGGGCGCCTCGGGCTGCGCCGCCTTCACCAGGCCGCGCACCAGGCTGTCGATCACCACCGGGCGATCCAGCTCGGGGGTCGACTTGAGCGCGACCAGCAGCTCCTGGGGCGCGTCGGTGGCGACCACCGCGAGCTGCTCGGACAGCCACGCGGAAGCGCGCTCGTCGTGGGCGTCGACGCGCACGAAGTCGAACAGCCGCGAGGCGGCGTCGACGTTGCCGGCCGAGGCGAGCTCCACCAGCGAAGGCAGCACCGGGAGATCGAAGCCCGCCTCGAGGGAGGCCTTCTTGATGCGCCCGTAGACGTCGTCGCTGGCCAGCGCGCTGTCGAGCAGCGTGCGCACGTTGGCGCCCTCGCGCGGGTCGGACTGGTAGAGCGCGTCGGCGATGATCGCGCGCACCGCGGGGTCCTTCTCGCTGCGCCAGGCGGTGCGCAGCAGCGCCACGTTGCGCTTCTCGCCCTTCTGCGCCAGCCCCACGTAGGTCTGCAGCCGCACCTTGAGCTCCTCGAAGGGGCCCACCACCATGGGCGGGGTGAGCGCCGCCACCGCCGCCGAAGGGCCGCCGCGAGAACCCGAGGCGGCGATCGCCGCGCCCAGCGCGTCGATGTTCGGCACCACCGTGCCCGCGCGGCCGGAGAAGTCGTTCACCATGATGGAGAAGACGAAGCGCTCCTTGCCCACCGACTCCACGTAGCCCGAGAGCGCGGACACCGTCTCCAGCGTGCCGGTCTTCGCCCGGAGCTTGCCCACCGCGTCGCTGCCCTCGAAGCGGTACTTGAGGGTGCCGTCCTTGCCGGCGATGCCCACCGAGGAGACGAACTCGGGCATCACCTGGAACCTGTCCATCATGTGCACCAGCAGCCGGGTGGTCTGCGCCGCGGAGAAGAGGTTGGCGTCGTTGAGGCCCGAGCCGTTCTTCATCACGTAGGTGCCGCGCGGAATGCCCACCTCGCGCTCGAGGAAGTCTTCCACTACGTCGATGCCCTTGGCGTGGCTGCCCGGCGCCCCGCGCCCCTCGGCGCCCAGGGTCTTGATCAGCTGCTCCGCGACGAAGTTCGACGAGTGCTTGTTGAGCTTCTTGAGCACGATGTCGAGGGTGTCGCTCTGCGCGGTGTAGAGGAGCTTCTGGCCGGAGGGCACCACGCCTGGGCGCAGCTTGCCCTTCACCTTGATGCCCCGCTGCTGCAACAGCGCCTTCAAGGTGAAGCCGAAGTAGAGGGCGGGCTGATCGATCTTCTTCCACGAAGACCACACGCCCTTGTCGACCGGCACCACGCCGTTGGCTTCGATCTTCTGGCGGACGCGATCCTTGTCGATGGAAGAGCTGACCGTGAAGCGGCGCTGGGTCCTGGTGCCGGTGGCGACCTCGCCCTCGACCACGAAGTACTCGGACGGCGGCTCCACCTCGATGCTCGCCCTCGTCCCGGGGTTCTCCGCGGGGCGCAGGTACACGCCCACGGTGTTCCAGTTGAGCGAGAGCGCGCCGGTGGGCGAGAGGTACGCCTTGTCGCCGTATTCTTGATCGAACCCGGGCGCAGAGCGTTCGCCGTCGAACCACGAGTCGTCGACGACGAGCTCCTGCACTTCCTTGAGGCCGGCGTGGGAAAGCTCGCTCACCATGCCGTAGAGCCGATCGGTGTTGATGCTGGGGTCGCCCCGGCCGCGCACGTAGAGGGTCTTCGCCTTGCCGTCCTTGAAGTCCTGATCGACGAGGAACTCGGTCTCGAAGCGGTACTCGGTCCCCAGGCGCGAGAGGGCGGCGGCCGCCGTGAAGAGCTTCACGTTCGAGGCGGGGTTGAGCAGCTCGTCAGGGTCGCGCGAGAACACGATCGCCCCGTCGTCCAGGCTGCGCACCAGCACCGTCACCCGCGCGTTCTTCAAGGTGGTGCGCTCGATCACCGAGTCCATCGTCTTACGCAGCGCTTCCCGGTCGGCAGAGCGGGGCGCCGCGGCCTGGGCCGAGATGGATGCGATGAGCAGGAGAACTGAGAGTTGTCTGGAACGCATCGGGGTGAGTGGAGTTAACTGCGTTTCGCCGTCGGCGCGAAAGTCTGGCGCCACTTTCCGGGAGGGACCCACACATGGCAGAGAACCTCAAAGTGTCCGACATCATCCCCGCTCCACCGGAGCGCGTGTACACCGCGTGGCTCGACGCCGCTGAGCACGCGGAGATGACCGGCGGGGCGGCCACCGACGAAGGGGGTGGGCGTTTCACCGCGTGGGACGGCTACATCACGGGAAGGACCGTGTCCGCCGTGCCGCACACCAGGGTGGTCCAGGCCTGGCGCACCACCGAGTTTCCCGACGAGGTCCCCGACTCCGTTCTCACGGTTCTCTTCGAAGCCGCTGAGGGCGGCACCAGGCTGACGCTGGTGCACGAGAACATTCCGACCGGGCAGAGCGACGCCTATGAGCAGGGCTGGCACGAGCACTACTTCGCACCGATGAAGGCGTATTTCGGCTCCCCGATGGAACAGGTGAGAGAAGTAAGCGGGCGGATCACCCAGGCCGTGGAAGACGTGACGGAGCAGTTCGAGGCCGCCACCGAAGACGCGATGCACGCGGTGGACAAGGCCCGCAGCAGCGCCCGCAAGCAGGCGGTGAAGGCGGTTCAGGCCGTGAAGAAGGTGCAGAAGAAGGCCGCCGCCCAGCTCAAGGCCGTGGGGAAGAAGGTGCAGGCGCTGGTCAAGCGCAAGCCCGCCCCGAAGAAGAAGCCGGTCCGCGCCAAGGTGAAGGCGAAGCCCCAGGTGAAGGCCAAAGCGAAGGCGAAGGCCCGCGCCAAGCCCGCCCCGAAGAAGAAGGCCGCGGCAGCCAGGCGGAAGCGCTGATCATCTCTTCTTGCGGCGGGCCTGCTCCTCTTTGCCCTTGCGGGTGAAGAGGGGCCCCAGGCCGATCGCCGCAGAAGGCAGGAAGGTGGCCAGGCGCGCCAACGCCCCGCGCCCGAAGGGAAGGGTCAGCTCCAACGGTGCGTGGGGCAACACCTCGTCGATGATCGCGCGCTCGACCTCTTCGACGGTGAGCGCGCGCGGGCCGGAGAACGTCATCGCCGCCTGCTCGTAGCCGACCTGGAGCTCGAGCATGGGCGTCTGCACCGCGTCGGGCATCACCAGGGTCACCTTCACGCCTCTGGGAATGAGCTCCTGCGCGACGGCCAGGGTGAAGCCGCGCACCGCGAACTTGGCAGCGGAGTAGAGGCTCAAGCCCGGCACCGGCGCCAACGAGGCGAGCGAGCCGATGTTGATGACGTGGCCCTTGCCCCGCCCCACGAAGTACCGCCCCACCACGTTGACCCCGTGCATCACGCCCTTCACGTTGATGTCGAGGTGGCGATCGATCTGGGTGACGTCGAGCTCCCACGACCAGCCCGGCAGCAGGTAGCCCGCGATGTTGAGCAGCACGTCGAGGCGGCCGAAGTCGGCGAGGGCCTGGTCGAGCGCGCGTTGCCAGTCGGTGCCGTCGCGCACGTCGAGCCGCCGGCGATGCACCAGGGCCTCGCTCCAGCGGTCGGCCTGCGCGGCCGCGGCCAGGCCCTCTTCGTTGATGTCGGTCGCGAGCACCTGGTGACCCAGGCTGGAGAGGGCGCGGGTGAGGTGGCGGCCGATGCCGCTGGCGCAGCCGGTGAGGAGAAAGACGTCGCTCATGGGCCGGCGCTTGTAGTCCGCGCGCGGGCGATTTCGACCTGAAGGTTTCGCGCCCCGTCCCGCGACGCAGGCTTGGTCTTCCTGCTACATGCGCCGGATGCTTCGTCGCTCGTCTTCGGGTCGCTCGCGCGGGGTCCGCTCCTGGCTGTTCGCGTGGTGCCTCGCGGGCCTGTGGGCCTGCAGCGCGCCCTCGGGCTGCGCGTGCGGCGGCTTCACCCCGCTGCCGCAGGGCTCGTTCACCGGCACCAAGATGAACAGCGCGGGCGCGGCGCGCCTCTCGGCGCAGGGCTTCTCCAGCCTCAACGCGAACGCTTCCACCATCCTCTCGGTCTTCGCGCCCGGCGGGGTGATGCAGGTACCGGTGCCGTGCACCATTCAGCAGACGAGCCTCGCGGGCATTCCCCTGGTGCGGCTGGCGATCGCCGACACCGGCACGCTGGGCTGCTCCGCGGAGACGTGCGGGCGCATGAACGGCGCGTGCGACCCGGCGATCGACGTGGGCCAGGCCGTGACCCTCACCTTCACCTCGCTCACCTTCGCGCCCAAGTCGCCTGACGTGCTCGAGGCGAAGGTGACCGCCACCGTGCAGACGGGGCCGATTCCGATCTCCTCGGCCGGCTCGAGCAACTCAGGCCTGTGCCTGTTCGCGGGCCGCGCGAAGTTCACCGTCGATCTCGACACCGGGCGCGCCGCGCCGCCCAGCACCGACCTGGCCCTCGACATCAAGTTCGCCATCGACACCAAGTGGGATCAGCTGCTCTCGCTGCAGGTCACCAACGTGGGCAACGCGCAGGCGTGCTCCGGCAGCGTGGTGCCGCCCAACTGCATCGACCCCGACGACATGGAGATCCTCAACGAGGGCTGCTCGGCGCTCTCCATCGCCAGCATCGGGGCGGTCAAGACGTTGATCATCAACCAGCTGACCGACTCGCTCAAGACGCAGATCTCCGACGCGCTCGCTGAGGCGAACTGCGCGGCGTGTGGCCCCGCGGGCGAGTGCCCTTCCTTCGACGGTGGCGCGGGCGTGGCGACCTCGAGCTGCGAGCCCGACGCGGGCGTGTGCCTCGACTCGGTCACCTTGAAGTGCGTGCCCGGCCTGCTCGGCGCAGAAGGCCGGCTCGAGGTGGGCCAGGCCCTCGCGGCGGTCGGCGCGCAGGAAGGCGCGGCCATCGAGCTCTCCTTCGGCGCGGGCGGGAACGCGCAGGCCAACGACGCCGGGCTCACCGTGGGCCTGCGCGGCGGCGCCAAAGAGGTCTTCGTGGCCGACTGCGTGGCGCCCGCGACCCGCCCTGCCCCCCCGGCGCTGGCGCTGCCCGACTTCGATCTCGACGCGCCCGGGCCGTACGACGTGGGCATCTCGGTGTCGGATCAGATGGTGAGCGAGGTCTTGTTCCGCGCGCAGCAGTCGGGCGCGCTGTGCCTGGAGCTGGGCAACGAGACGGTGAGCGCGCTGGAATCGGGCCTGCTGTCCACCCTGCTCCCTTCGCTGGGGAAGCTCACCGACGGGAAGAACGTGCCGCTGCGCATCGTGATTCGCCCGGTGAATCCCCCCACCGCGGTGGTGGGCGAAGGCACCGTCGATGGCGACGGCAAGCCGCTCGATCCGCTGCTGCGCCTCGACTGGCAGGGCGTGGAGATCGACGCCTACGCCCTCCTCGATGATCGCCAGGCGCGGCTGTTCACGGTGGCGGCCGATCTCTCGCTGCCGCTGGGCCTGACGCTCGACGGCTGCTCGGGGGTGACCCCGGTGGTGGGCAGCCTGATGGGCGCGGTCACCAACGTGCGCGTGAAGAACTCGGAGATGCTCGCCGAGCCCTTGAGCGTGCTGCAGAACCTGGTGCCCTCACTGCTCACGCTCGCCGAGCCGCAGCTGGCGACGGGGCTGACCGGCTTTACCCTTCCCCCGTTCCAGGGCTTCCAGCTGCAGCTGGTGGGCGCGCGCGGCCTCGGCCGGGTGTCGGGCACGTCCACCTACAACCACGTGGGCCTCTACGCCGACCTGCTGTCGGGCGGACAGACCTGCAAGGCGAAGACGAAGCGCGTCTCGTCGGAGCTGGTGCGCACGGCGGTGAAGTCGAAGGGCTCGGCGTCGCTCGAGGCGCGCGTCGGCGTGCAGTACTCGTGGCGCGTCGATCGCGGGCTGTGGTCGACCTGGCAGAAGACCGACACGCTGGGGCGGCTCGACGTGCGCCACCCCCGGCTGCTGCTGGGCGGGGTGCACGTGATCGAGGTCCGCACGCCGGAAGGCGAGACCCAGCAGGTCGTCGTTCGCTGACTCAGGCGAGCGCGCCGCTCTTGCCAGGTTGCGCAGTCATCACCGTGGTGGCGATGGGCACCCGCTCGAGGTTGAGCCACGCGCTGACGGCGGGCGGCTGAACGATCACCGCGTAGAAGCTCCCGCCCTGCGGCATCACGATGAAGGGTGTGTGGGCGTATTCCCGGCGCAGCCGGGACAGGGTGGCCTGCTCCGGAGGGCGTACGCCGCGCAGGAAGGTCGCCCCGCCGCGCGCGCCGTAGAGCGTGGCCACCGTACGCTCGTGTTCTTCGGGCCCCTCCTTGAGGGCGGTCACCAGGTCGAGCCCACAGCCATCGGTGTCGGCGTTCAAGAGCACGACCTCGAAGCGGTGCTCGGCCAGGACGACGAAGGCCTCGCTGAGCGTGGCGGTCTCGGTGAGCGCCGCGCCTCGGGCTGAGAGCTCCTTGCGAAGTGACTTCGGGATCTCTCCGATGACGAGCACCTCCCGGCGGGTCCTTCCGCGGGCCTTGCCGTCGATGAACTGGGCTTCAGGCCCAGCGTCGCTGCGAGTTCGGCTCCCGGACATCCCCGAAGCGTAGGCGACCTGCCTGGGTCACCGCGCGGCGAGGAAACCACTTGTTCTTCGCGCCCCACGCGCGCTGGAGGTCGGCGAACGTGTCGTGAATGCCTTGCCCCGTCGCGGCGAGACGCAACTCGCTGACGGTCTCCCTACCCGCGGGAAGGAGTGACGGTCGGTGCGGGCAAAGAAGCGACTCCGGCCGAAGTCGACCGACTCGCCTCGAGGAACGCGGTGATGCAGGACTGCTTCGTTGCACCTGACGAGCAGGCCCTCCCCGCGAACAAGGACGCTCACGGGTCGTCGTGGGACATGCCGTGTTGCGGATACTGCCACAAAGCGCCGGCTCTCCTCGCAAGAGCGATGTGGCCGCACGGGTGAGCCGTGATTCGCGGGGTCCGAGCCTCGATTTCGGACCTTTGTGGCAGTATCCGCAACATGACGCGCACCGCGCCGTCGTTGAAGCGTGGCGGGCGTCGCTGCCAGTTCAGCCGGCGGACCTTCACGAAAGCAGAGGCCACCGAGGAAACGACACCGCGGGTGGTCTCAAGGCACGCAACGAGCCGATCGCTCTTGGCACCGGATCGCGTGAACTTGATCGCGACCCGATGACGTGCCGCGGATTCATCTGCAGCTCTGGTGCCTTCTTGGCCGTCAGCGCAGCGCGGCGATGGCCGCCTGGTAGTCGCCGGCCTTGAACACCGCGTTCCCGGCCACGAGCACGTTGGCGCCCGCAGCCACCACCTGCTTCGCGGTGGCGGCGTTGATGCCCCCGTCGACCTCGATGTCGACTGACTGCAGGCCGCGCGCATCGAGCATCGCGCGCAGCCGACGCACCTTGTCCACGGTGGCGGGAATGAAGGCCTGGCCGCCGAAGCCGGGGTTCACCGACATCAAGAGCACCTGCGTCACCTCGGTCAGCACCTCTTCGATGGTGGACAGCGAGGTGGACGGGTTGAGCACCACCGACGGCTTCGCCCCCGCGGCGCGGATCTGCTGCAGGGTGCGGTGCAGGTGGGGGCAGGCTTCCTGGTGCACGGTGATGATCGACGCGCCCGCCTTCGCGAAGTCGTCGATGTACTTCTCGGGCTCGACGATCATCAGGTGCACGTCGAGGGGCAGCGAGGTGGCGCGCTTGACCGCCTCCACCACCAGCGGGCCGATGGTGAGGTTGGGCACGAAGCGCCCGTCCATCACGTCGACGTGGACGTAGTCGGCACCCGCCGCCTCGATGGCCTTCACCTCGTCCTGGAGCCGGCCGAAGTCCGCCGAGAGAATCGACGGCGCGATGCGCACGCGGTTCGTCATGCCCTCGTGGTAGCCCGAGCAGGGAACGCTTGCATCAACATACGGGGCGGTTGCTCCCACGGCGCCGAGGGAGGAACATCCCCGCCCGTGGATCACGACCAGGAAGAGGCGACCGCGCCGTCGATGTCCCCGCTCCGGCAGGCCCTCCGCCGCGTCGACAAGCTCCAGGCGATCCTCGAGGTGGCCAAGGCGATGGCCGCCGCCCACAGCCTCGACGCCCTGCTCCCGCTGATCTTGAGGGAAGCGGCGCGGGTGGTGGAAGCCGATCGCTGCTCGCTCTTCATCCTCGATCGGCAGCGCAACGAGCTGTGGAGCCGGGTGGCCCAGGGCGCCAAGCAGGAGATCCGCGTGCCGCTGGGCCAGGGCATCGCGGGCTCGGTGGCGCAGACCGGCGAGGTGGTGAACCTGCGCGACGCCTACGAAGACCCCCGCTTCAGCCGCGACTGGGACGTGAAGACGAACTACCGCACCAGGGCCGTGCTCTGCGTGCCCATGCGCGACACCCGCGGCGAGGTGACCGGCGTCATCCAGGCGCTCAACGCCGTCGACGGCGCCTTCGACGAAGAAGACGAGGAGCTGCTCATCGCGCTCGGCGGCCAGGCCGCCCAGGCGATCGAGAACGCGATGCTCCACGAAGACATCAGCCGCCTGTTCGAGGGCTTCGTGCAGGCCTCGGTGATGGCGATCGAGTCACGCGATCCAACCACCGCGGGTCACTCGGGCCGGGTGGCGTCGCTCACCGTCTCGCTGGCAGAGGCGACCGAGCAGGCGCCGGCGGGGCCCTTCAGGGACCTCAAGTTCAGCTCCGAGCAGATCCAGGAGATCCGCTACGCGTCGCTCCTGCACGACTTCGGGAAGATCGGCGTGCGCGAGCCGGTGCTGGTGAAGGCCGAGAAGCTGTACCCGCACGAGCTCGAGGTGCTCAAGCAGCGCTTCGATCTCGCCCGGAAGGACCGCCAGATGGCCTCGATGGTGCGGCGCCTCGACGCCGTCAAGCTGCGCGGCGATCGGGCCGTCGAGGAGATCGACGCAGAGGAGAGCGAGCGGCTGGTGCGCGAGCTCAAGGAAGTCGACGACGCCCTCGAGTTCGTCCTCCAGTGCAACCGCCCCACCGTGCTCGCGCAGGGCGGCTTCGAGCGCCTGACCGGCCTGGCCGGGCTCTCGTACAACGACTCGCGCGAGCGGCCGCAGATGCTGCTGACGCCCAACGACGTGCAGGTGTTGTCGATCACCCGCGGCTCGCTCTCCCCCACCGAGCGCCGGGAGATCGAGTCGCACGTGACGCACACCTTCCGCTTCCTCTCGCAGATCCCCTGGACGCGCACCCTCAAGCGCGTGCCGGAGATCGCCTACGCCCACCACGAGAAGCTCGACGGCAAGGGCTACCCGCGCGCGGTGGTCGGCGAGCAGATCCCGGTGCAGTCGAAGATGATGGCCATCTCCGACATCTACGACGCGCTCACCGCGAGCGATCGACCCTACAAGAAGGCCGTGCCGCACGAGCTGGCGCTCGACATTCTGCGCAAGGAATCGGACAGCGGGCAGCTCGACAAGGAGCTGTTCCGCATCTTCGTCGAGGCCGACGTGCCCGGCCGCGCGCTCAAGCCGAAATAGCCTCCCTCTCCCCCGCGGGGGAGAGGGTCGGGGTGAGGGGCTGAGCCCGACAGTCACATCTCGATGGTGTGCAGCCGCAGCGAGTTGATGCGGCCGGCCTGACCGACGGGCGCGCCGAAGACGATCACGATGCGATCGCCGCGCTTGGCCAGCCCGCGCGCGAGCAGCTCTTCTTCCACCCGCTGCACCATCTCTTCGGTCTCCTGCACCGGCTCGAGCACGCGCGGCATCACGCCCCACAAGAGCGCGAGGCGGCGCCGCACTTCCTGGTTGGGAGAGAAGGCGATGATCGGCATCTGGGGGCGATAGCGCGAGAGCAGCCGCGCGGTGGTGCCGGTGAGGGTGAAGGCGACGATCAGCGCGGCCCCGGCCTCGCGCGCCGCGCGGCAGGCCACCCCGCAGGTGACGTCGGGGAAGTCGGCCGGCATCTTCACCGGCTCACCGGTGCCGATGCGGGGGAACGACTGGCGCATCGCCGACTCGGCCGCCTCGACGATGCGGTTCATCATCTCGACCGACTCGATGGGGTAGCGGCCCGAGGCCGACTCGCCCGAGAGCATCACGGCGTCCGTGTTGTCGAAGATGGCGTTGGCGACGTCGCTCGCCTCGGCGCGCGTGGGGCGCGGGTGCTCGATCATCGAGTTGAGCATCTGGGTGGCGACGATCACCGGCATGCCGCGCTGGTTGGCGCGACGAATGATGTCCTTCTGAATCGCCGGGACCTCCTCGGGGGGGATCTCCACCCCTAAGTCTCCGCGCGCCACCATCACCCCGTCGGTCTTGTCGAGGATCGCGTCGAGCCGGGCGATCGCCTCGGGCTTCTCCAGCTTGGCGATGATCGGCACCACCCTGCCCGCTTCCATCATCGCCTCGCGGCACTGATCGATGTCCTGCGGCGTGCGCACGAAGGACAGCGCCACCATGTCGACGCCGTTCTTCAAGCCGAAGATGAGGTCTTCCCTGTCCTTCGCGGTGAGCGCCTCGGCCTTGAGCGCCACGCCCGGCAGGTTGATGCCCTTGTTGTTCTTGAGCGTGCCGCCGTGAATGATCTCCGTGCGGATCAGCATCTTCTTGTCAGTCGCGAGCACCTTGAGTTCGAGCAGGCCGTCATCGACGAGAATGCGATCGCCCACGTTCACGTCGGACGCGAGGTGCGGGTAGGTGGTGCCCACCAGGTTCACGTTGCCCAGGTGCGTCTCGTCCATGGTGATGGAGAGCTCCTTGCCCTCCACCAGCTCAACCGAGCCCGTCTCGAGCTTCCCGGTGCGGATCTTCGGGCCCTGGAGATCGCCCAGAATGCCCACGGCCTTGCGCACCTTGAGCTGCGCCGCGCGCAGCCGCTCGATCGTCAGCAGGTGATCGGCGTGCGTCCCGTGGCTGAAGTTGAGCCGTGCCACGTCCATTCCTGCGTGAATCAACTTCTCCAGCATCTCCTGCGAGTTGGTGGCCGGGCCCAGCGTGCAGACAATCTTCGCGCGTCTCATGCGCGGGGTTATAGGGACGCGGGTGTTGCTCTTCCAGAAGCGGTTTCACCCCGGCATCGTCGATGGCGCAGTGCGTCTGACTTTCCGCCTCTGGGACAAACCCCACGTGAAGGCAGGTGGGCGGTATCGGGGCCACCCGATCGGCGTGGTCGAGGTGAACACGGTGGAGCGCGTCACCGTGGGAGGACGTTCCTCTCGCTGACGGCCAAGAAGAAGAGACGGTAGGCCCTCTCCCCGACCCTCTCCCCCGCGGGGGAGAGGGAGGGCAGTGAATCAGCGGCGCAGCAGTTCCTGCAGGTGCTGCCGTTCCCAGGCCATCGCCGCGGCGTACTTCGGGAAGGCCCGCTCGCGATCGCGGAAGGCGCGCGGGTGGTGCACGTGGCGGCCGGTATCGCGATCGCTGGGGAAGAGCTGGTGGAGCATCTCGTGGAAGACGATGAACTCCACGAAGAAGCGCGGCACGTCGGGGCGATCGAGCGCCGGGTGAATGCGAATCTCCTTCGCCTTGTGATCGTACACCCCCAGGCGAATCGACTTTCGCCGCCGCTTGCTGGTGTTGCGCCCCCAGCCGATGCGCGCGGCGATGCCGTTCTCGAAGTGGGCCTCGTTCATTCGCGCGAAGAGCTCTTGAAGGTCGAAGCACTCGCCGAGCGACTCGAGCTGGCCCGCCCGGCGGGGCACCGCGCGAATGTGCCTCTGCTGCGCGGCGATGTAGTCGTCGAGCGCCACCCCGGCGCCTTGTCTGCCCCGCCCCGCGTAGTCGGCGATCGACTGCACCACCTCCAGCGGCGCGTCGAGGAACATGTGGTGCGCGCGAATCTTCAGCAGCGGCGGCTGCCGGCGAAAGCTGATCATCGTCGACCGGTTGTCGTGCACCGTGAGCAGCACCCTGAGCTCGGGGCCCAGGTGCTCGGCGATGCGGGCGGCCAGGGCCCGGGCGCGCGCCAGCGTCTCCTGGCGCGTGGGCGGGCGCTCCGCCAGCACCGGCACCGGCAGGGGCAGCACCTCGAGCCGGGTCACCTCGGGTCTGGGGGCGGGCGCCTGGGGCCGGCTCAGGCCCAGGGGCCTGCCGAAGAGATCCAGCTGTCGCGGCGCGAGCTGCACGGGGGAGGTTGTAGCGAAAGCCGCGGGCGCTGAAAACGAAGCGGAGCGACTGAAGGAAACGACAGCGCCCGACCCCCTCGAGGGCCGGGCGCTGGGGTTTCCTTCAGTCCCGCCCGGGAACTACCAGGCCTGACCGAAGATGTCGTACAGGCCGCGCATCATCTCGAGCGTGCGCGTCGAGCCACGCAGCTCGGTCTCCCACTGAGAGGCCGTCTTCCCGTCGACCGGCTGGTTGGAGGCGATCGCCGCCTCCCACTTGGTCTTGTACGAGGCGGCGCGCTCCACCATCTCCACGCCAGCGGTGGGCACCAGCTGGCCCGTCTTCTTCATCGCCGCGTAGATGTAGCCACCACCGAACGGATCTTCGTAGGTGACCACCGAGAAGCCCGCCGCCGGGGTGAGGCTGTCACCCGAGCCCAGGCGGAAGATCTGGTTGAAGTTCGCGAACTCGAGGTTGAAGTTGGCCGTGAAGAACGCCATCGACCAGACCTGAGCGTAGAAGCGCGCGCTCCAGGTGGAGATGGGGGCGACCTTCGACATCACCATCGGCGTACCCGAGCCGTCGACCGGCACCGCGGGCGCCACCGGGTAGACGAACCCGGGGATGAAGTCCTGCGCGCGGATGAAGTTGGGCAGCTGGATGATGGCGGTGCCATCAGGCTGCTTGGCCATCTGCGGCGAGTAGTACGGCACGTTCTGGGTCCAGTAGTTGTTGAAGAGCGGAGCCAGCTCGAGGTTGAACGTCGTGTAGTACGGCAGCGAGTAGCGCAGCGCATCGGACCCGCGGTCGACGCCCAGGAAGTTCGTCTCGCTGGTGGTGAGCGCGAGCATCGACGCGTACACGTCCCAGAAGTGACCCGCCTCGTTCACGCGGTTGAAGTTGTCGTACCCGAAGGTGTCGTAGACGGTGAACATGCTGCGGCCCGGTCCACGCGGCACGTAGGCGATGTCTGAGTAGCCACCGTTCTGCGGGCGGGCGAGCTCGGTCTTGAGCGACGCTTCCGCGGCGGCCTCCAGGCGACGGTTCTGCGGGTCGCCCGTGGGCACGTACTCCCAGGTGCCGTCGGTCTTCTTGCCGTGGTACCCGGCGGAAGGAATCGAGATCTGCTGCATCAGCAGGTTCGTCGAGTCGATCACCGCCATCGTCCAGTAGTTCTGCCAGATGGGGTCGCCCAGGCCGTAGTACTTGTCCATCTCCTCGGGCGTCAGCTGGTAGTACTTGGCCAGGTAGAAGATGTTGAAGAGCCACTGCTGGTACACGTTGGGGATGTTCCCGAGGAAGCGGCCGAACTTGCCCGACGCGATCGCCGCCGGCGAGTAGATGAGGCGGTCGCGGCGGAAGTTCGAGAACACGTACGACTGGTTGAAGCGCTCCATCCACTTCGAGGTCATCTCGAAGACGTCGGCGCCCTGGTCGTTGCGGTTGCACAGCAGGTTCGCGCCGACCTCGTAGTCGGAGCAGAACATGAAGGGCACTTCCACCGGGATGTTGGCCCCGCCGGCCGCGTTGATGATGTCGCGGGCGCGGGCGTAGTCGTTCTCGTTGAGCCCACCCTGGGACAGGTTGAACGACTTGAGCTCTTCCTCGATGCGCTTGTAGTGCACCGCCATCTCGCTCCACCTGCGGAACGAGCGGTCCTTCATGCGGGTGATGCCCTGGTCGAGCATCCCCGTGAAAGACGGCTGCTGGTCGGCGAAATGGAAGGGCAGCGTCGTGTAGTGGTACTTGTCCGTATAGAAGTTCGACGCGGGCGTGTAGTGCTCGACGTGCGCCAGCGGGATCTCGACATGGGCGCCACGCACCGTGAAGACCTTCGCCTGGTTGTCGAGCGGCACGGTGATGTTGGGCTTGGAGTAGTTCGATCTGATCGAGTCATTCTGGTCGGCCAGATCGGCGCGGAGATTGTTGAAGACCTCGACCCAGCCCGGCTCGAAGCCACCGGAGTAGGCGAAGAGGATCGCCGCGTCGTCGTACTTGCCGGTGCCCCGGTTCTGCGCGTTGACGCGCGCGCCGTAGTCCATGATCGACGAGTAGGTGTACTCGTACATGGCCTCGTCCAGCTGGCGCTGGTTGGGCTTGGCGGCGTCAGCCAGGTTCTGCGGGGTGACGGGCAGCACCCGGCGACCGCCGACCTCGACGCCGATGGTCTCCTTGCGGAGATCCCAGTAGCCGTCGTGGTAGTTGAGCGCGTCGGCCGAGGCGATGAAGTTGTGCATCAGGCCCAGGGTGTGGCCGATCTCGTGCTCGGTGACCGAGCGGTACGCCTCGCGTCGCAGGCTGTTGTAGACCTCGCCCTTGGCGCTCTTGAGCGCGGTGGCGTCGTCCTGGCCCTGCTGCTTGAACTTGGCCACCAGGTCGCGCTGCAAGGCGACCTTCCGCTTGGCGAGGCCGAAGTAGTCCTCGTCGCTGTAGGAGAACTCGTAGAAGCAGCCGATCTTGGGATCGGGGGTGTTGCGCGAGCGGGTGATCGCGTCCTCGATGGGGTCGATGCCCAGCAGCACGTTGCGCGCCACCGTGCGGTAGAAGGCCGAGTCGGTCTTCACCTTGGCCTGGAAGCCCGCGTTGGTGGTCATCGACTGAATCGCGACGCGCACCTCAGGCAGGTTGACCAGCTCTTCCTCGAGCGAGGGGTTGTCCTTGATCAGCCGCTCCACCACCGCGCGGCGGTTCTCCTTCGCGATCGGCAGCGAGCCGGCCTGGCGCCACTGTGCGGCCAGGTTCTTCAGCTTGCCGTCGAGGTTGGCGAACGAGCCCGAGGGACGGGTGGTGTCGGACACCAGCGGCTGCTGCGAGCTCCACGGCCCGTTCAAGGGGCGGCGGGGATCGGTCGGGTTCAGGTTGGCGAAGACGTAGTCCTTGATGTCCTTGCCGGTGATGAGCTCGCTGAGGGTGAGCTCGCCGCTGACCACGTCGATCACCTGCTGCGAGCTGCCAGCCCAGGTGTCCAGGCCCGGCCCGTAGACGTTGGCGGCCGCGTGCACCACCATGCCGGTCTCCGGGTCCATCGCGGACGGGCCGAGGCCGAGCAGGCCGCCGGCGTTCTGCTCGACGTACGGAATGATGTGGTAGCGCAGGTCGCCGATGCGGGCGTAGGTGCCCGGCTTGCCGCAGGCCGCGGGAGAGCCCTCGCGCACCGGAGACTCACACACGTAGAACATCTGGGGCACGTCGCTGACCTCGAGGCCGCGGGGCACGGCCACGGCGCGGCGGTAGGCGCGATCCCACGACGCCTCGATGGTGTCCTTGGGGTCCATGCCCTGCTCGAGCGCCAGGTGCTGGGCGGCGGCGCCCTCGAGGTACGAGGGGGTGCTCTGCGTCATGTAGTAGACGATCGGCCGCAGGGCGCGATCGACCACCGGGATCATGGCGCCGTTGGCGTCGTGCGCGCGCTGCCAGATGTTGTGGCGCATCGCGAAGAACTGCTGGCCCGAGTACGTGTAGTAGTAGTCCTTCGAGTAGCTGTAGGACTCCTGGCGGAAGTACCCGAACTTCACCATCAGCTTGTCGCTGTAGACGAGGGGCTCGTAGTCGTTCGAGACCGCCTCATCGACCTTCAGCACCGAGGTGCGAACGCGAATGTCGGCGCTCTCGCAGTCGACGGTCGGGTTGAAGAAGCAGAACGGCAGGTTGCCGTAACCCTCGTAGTAGATGGACGCCGGGTCGGCGATGATCTGGGTGACGAACTCGAAGTAATTGATCTTGCCGTCGCCGCCGCGCACGAAGTCGAGCGCCTGGTCGTTGGCGTTCTGGTCCTGCTTGGTGACGAAGCGCATGTACTGCCCACCCGCGCTGACGCAGGGCGACTCGTGCCCGCTGGGGTTGTTGCAGTTCTCGGTGTTCATCAGCTGGTTGGTGGTGAAGTCCACCCGCATGTACTGGCGCTCGTACCAGGGGCGGTCAGCCGTATCTTCGACCAGCACGTTGCTCTGCTCACCGGTAGCGGCGTTGTACTGGCGCTGCCGATCGAAGTGGCTCTGGATCCGGTAGGCGAAGACCGGGTTGCCCTCGTAGGCGCGGCCGTCCTTGAAGATGACCTTGCCGAGCTTCGACTTCTCGCGGTCCACGCGGGGGTCGGCGCCGGGCACGATCTCGTAAGAGCGGTAGCCGACCAGGAGGTCTTCCTGAATCTTCCACCGGATCTTTTCCATCTTGCCGCCGAAGCCCACCACGGCGCTGGCGCCGGGCGTCTTGGGAGCGTCGATGACCGACTCCTGAATGTACCAGGTGCCGTCGAGCAGCTCGGACTTCTTGATGGGGTTGGGCCCGGTGCGATCGACCAACTCGGGCCGGCCACAGCCCACCGCGACGAACGCGGTGGCGGCGAGGACGACGGCGCGGAACAGGCGGTTCATGTGCATTCCCTCAAGCGTGCGGAGTTCCATGTTCAGAACGCCTTCCCGTAGATCTGGTACATGCTGCGCTGCAGGCCGAGGTCGCGAATCGAGTCCTCGAACACCTCAGTCCAGTACTTGCGGCGGTCCTCGAGCAGCGCGGGGTTGTTGGCCTGGTCGGCCGGCAAGCACGTGTAGCCCTGGAAGAAGACGTAGTCGGGCAGCGGGCAGGTCGACGGGTCGCGCACCATCACCAGGTACTGGTTGGCGATGTCGATCATGCGAATGGCGCCCGTGCTGTTGGGCAGCGCGCCGTCCTTCTCGATCGCGACGTAGCGGTGGCCGGTGATGATGTCGGGCACCTCGACCGTGTGGTAGCCGGTGGCCAACTGGAAGGCCTCGCCCGAGCCCAGCTTGTAGATCTGGTTGGCCTTGGCGTAGTCGAGGTCGTAGTTCACCCGGAACAGCGCCATGCCCAGGAA
>VFKJ01000304.1 GCA_009885595.1 Myxococcales bacterium
CAGCGGCTCGGGGCGCGGGTTTTCCAGCACGGCCTTGAGCCGCTCCCGCAGGCGCTCGCGGCGCTCGGTGGTGTCGAGCTCGAGGTTCGGCGGCGGCGCGGTCTGCACCTCGGTCACCGCGGGAGGCGGCTCAGCGTGCGCGCGGGGCGCAGGCGCGGGCTCGACGTACGCGCGGGGCGCAGGCGCGGGCTCGAGGTACGCCGTCACGGGCGCGACCTGCTCCACCGGCGCGGTCCAGGTGGCGGCGGCGCGGGCGGGCACCTCGTCATTCATCGGCGCGGAGATCGCCTCCTGCAGCATCTCGACGGCCGAGCCGCGGTAGGCGCGGGCCTGGGCGCGCAGCTTGAGCGCGGAGCCCAGCCTGTCCTGAGCGGAGTCGAAGGGTTCCATGGTGGTGTCGACCGACGGAATCACCGGCGGCGCTTCCTGCGCGACCTGCTGCGCGAGGCTCTCCACGGTGGCGGTCGAGACCCCGCCGCTGCTGTCGGTCATCAGCGCGCCCAGGCGCACCCGCGGCTTGGCCCTGCTCACGTTCGCGTCGAATGCCTTCTTCATCGGTGTCCCTCCAGGGGTCGTCGTCCTGTTGAAGTTGTTCAAGCGCTCTTCGCCTGCGTGCGCGCCGCGGCCTTGGCGGCGATGGAGACCTGCAGCCGGGCCAGCACGTCATCGATGAGCTTCTGCACGTCGGTGGCGCCCTTGCTGTCGCGATCGAAGCGGAAGATCGGCATGCCCTCGCTGGAGGCCTGGGCGAAGCGGGTGCACTGCCGAATCACCTGCGGCATCAGGAACTCGGGGTAGTGCTGCTTGAGCGCCTCGAGCGCTTCCTTGGCCAGCTTGAAGGTGGCGTTGAAGCTGTTGACCACGATGAAGACGTGGTCGAGCACGTGGCCGAGATCTTCCTCGAGCGAGTTGACGGTCTCGAACAACAGCTTGAGCCCGTGGAACGAGAGGAAGTCGGCGAGCACCGGGACGATCAGATCGTCGGCGGCCATCAGCGCGTTGAGGTTGAGCAGGCCGAACGAAGGCGGCGCGTCGAAGATGATGAAGTCGTAGTGCGCCTCGACTTCCTTGAGCGCGTTCTTGAGCTTGAACTCGCGGCCGGCCATCGGCATCAGCGCCAGATCGACGGTGGACATCGTGAGGTTGCTGGGCACGAAGTCGAGGTTGGGGAGCGCCGACTTCTGCACCACCTGCGAGATGGGCGTCTTCTTCACCAGCACGTCGAGCAGCGTGCGGTCGAAGTCTTCACCCTCGAAGCCGAGGCACTTGGTGGCGTGGCCCTGGCTGTCGAGATCGATGAGCAGCACGCCGTAGCCCATCTCCGCCATTCGCCAGGCGTAGCTGGTCGACAGCGAGGTCTTGCCGGTGCCGCCCTTGAAGTTGAGGAAGAGCTGCTTGCGCGTGCCCACCGCCGGCGGCTCGCGCTGCAGCTTGCCGCGCAGCTCCCACGCGTCTTCGGGCGTGTACGCGTCTTTCTTGAGCGCGACGCAGAGCGCCTTGGTGGTGATGCCGAGCAGATCGGCCGTCTCTTTGGGGGTGTAGCGGATGGGATCCATCGGACTGTCCTCAGGCAACGAAGTATTTGAGGCCGCGGCGCACGACCTGGCCTTGCGCCATCAGGGCGCTGCAGACCTTCAGGGTTTCTTCTGGCGAGGCGCCGATGCCTTCGGCGAGCTCGGGGAGCTGGCGACCGCGGATGGAGGCGCGCAGCTCGCGCAGCGCGGAGGTGAGCAGGGTGGGCGCGGGGGTGGCGGCTTCCACGGTCTCGAGGACGGCCACGCGGGTCTTCGCTGCAACGACGGCGACTGAGCTCATCCCGAGCGAAGTCGAGGGACGCGCTGGGGCGACTGCCTGGTAAGCCCTCTCCCCGACCCTCTCCCCCGCTTCTCGGGTCGCTTCGCCTTGGCGCATCTTCCGCTCCGCTTCAGCTGCGCTGGTCCAGCGTTCCGCTGAACCGGCTTCGCTCCGGGGGGAGAGGGAGACAGGACGGGAAGGCACGTTGGCGAGGCGGCGGACTTCCCGACGGCGGTGGGCGTCATCGAGCGACACCAGCGAGGTGACGTCCTGCCCCAGCAGCCGCGACAACGACTGGCTCGCCGCGCGCCGAACGCGAAGGTCGGCATCGCGCATCGCCTCCATCAACAGCGGCCGCGCCACCTCGGCGTTGCTCGCGCCGAGCACCAGCGCCGCCAGCGACCGCACGTCGGCATCGCCGTCCCGAATCGCCTGGGTGCCCAGCTCGAGCGCTTCCTTGCCCGAGAGCCCCAGCGCGAGCAGCGACGCGCGGCGGCGCACCGCCTTGTCCGGATCCTTCGTGGCGGCGGCCAGGTGCGGCGCAGCCGCAGGCGCGTCGAGGGTGATCATCGCCTTGAGCGCCGCGATGCGGACTTCCGGCGAGCCCGAGGTCAAGAGCGGCATCACCACCGGCAACGCCTCGACCTTCGCCAGCGACGCCAGCGCGCCCAGCAGCGCCACCTGCACCGACGGCTCGCGCTCCCCGTGCAGCGCCGTCGCCAGCGCGGGAGTCGCCGCGGGGTGACGAAGCGCCTTGAGCCTGTCCGCCGCCCGCACCCGCGCCGGCGCGTCGGGCGCCGACAGCTCGCGCACCGAGAAGCCGAACAACGTCTCTTCGCTGCGCCCGGGGAACTGCTGCCCGCCCATCATCGTGGACATCTCGTTCGCGCTCACCGAGAGGCGGCCCTGCGCCTTGAGCTCGTTGGCCACGCCCGCGACGGTGTCGGACGTCGT
Organism: Myxococcales bacterium; assembly: GCA_009885595.1. Taxonomy (GTDB): domain Bacteria; phylum Myxococcota; class Myxococcia; order Myxococcales; family Myxococcaceae; genus Archangium_A. The sequence continues at coordinate 2,749 of VFKJ01000304.1, forward strand.
CGGAGCAAGCCCCGCCATCACCGGCGCGCTGCCACCCCGCTCCACCAGCACCTCGCTGCGCAGCTGCGCGATGAACTGCCCGAGGTCGAACTCGTCCAGACCGCCTCCGCGCTCGAGCCCATGAATGCGCGAGGCCTCGAGCATCTTGCCCACCAGGTCCGCGCGCTCGCGGCGCAGCGCATCGGCCAGGCGCGCCGTCTCTTCGCGCTCCGAGTGGGCGCGCGTCACCCGCACCTCGAGCTCGGCGATGACCCGGCGCAGCTCGATCTCCCGCTGCGAGGCGGCTGCGAGGTCGGCCTTGAACCGCTCGAGCTCCGAGCGGGTGGTGTCGGCGTCGTTCGTGAGCTGCGACGAGCGAGCCTCGAAATAGAGGATCTTCTCGAGGGCGCTCTTCAGAAGGGCTTCCGGCTTTTCGTCACTCACGGGGAATCCGCTCCAGGCTCGCGCTGCCGAAACGAACGCTACAGGGGTGTCGCGGCTTGTCTCTTTTTTGACAGCGTGCGGACCCTATGCTGGCGATCGTCCGTTGTAAACCCACGGATCCATTGGCGTTTCGATGTAGGTGCCTTGGAAACGCGGCGGAGGCCGATTTACCGGCCCCGCAGGCCCTTTGGGGGCGCCCAAAAAAAGCGGGCTGACGCGCTCAGGCTTGAAGACCTCGGGGCCCGATGACAAACGAGGGGGAGCATGAGCACTGCCCGAGTCGAACTCCCGCCGCATCTCCAGCGGTACGTGGTCGAGCAGGACTACGCGGCCTACACGCCCCGAGACCAATCGGTCTGGCGCCACGTGATGCGGCGGCTCTCGCGCCACCTCGAGTCGCGCGCGCACCCGACGTACCTGCGCGGGCTGGCCGAGACGGGCATCGAGCTCGATGAGATTCCGAAGCTCGAGACGATGAACGAGCGGCTCGATCGCCTCGGCTGGCGGTGCGTGGGCGTGCGCGGCTTCATTCCCCCCGCGGTGTTCACCGAGATGCAGGCGCGCGGCGTGCTCGCCATCGCCGCCGACATCCGCAGTCACAAGACCATCATGTACACGCCGGCGCCGGACATCATTCACGAGAGCGCCGGGCATGCGCCCATCATCACGGACCCGGCCTACGCGGCGTACCTGAAGAGCTGCGGCGAGGTCGGCTTCAAGGCGATCGCCTCGGCGGAAGATCGCGCGCTGTTCGAGGGCATACGCAATCTGTCGGTGGTGAAGGAAGACCCGCTGGCCACCCCGGAGGACGTGGAGCACGCGCAGGCGCGGCTGGACGCGGCGGCGAAGTCGGTGCGCTACGTCTCTGAATCGACGCGCGCCTCGCGGCTGTACTGGTGGACGGCGGAGTACGGCCTGGTGGGCACCCTGGAGCAGCCCAAGCTCTACGGCGCCGGCCTGCTCTCTTCCATCGGCGAGGCGGAGCACTGCCTCACGCCCGAGGTGCGAAAGCTGCCCTTGTCGGTGGAGTGCGCGAACACCGCGTACGACATCACGCGCATGCAGCCGCAGCTCTTCGTGGCGCGCGACTTCCGGCACCTGAACGACGTGCTGGCCGACTTCAAGCACTCGCTGGCGTACATCCGCGGCGGTGACTACGGCCTCGACGAGGCGCTGCGCAGCCGCGCGGTCAATCACCTGGTGCTCAGAAAGCGCGGCGGCGAGAGCATCGAGGTCACCGGCGAGATCCTGGAAGTGCACCGGGCGGGGAAGGACACCGGCCCCGGCCTCACCGCGTCGGTGATCGAGCTCGTCGGCCCCACGATGATCAGCACCGCCGGCAAGTGCACCGAGATCCCCAAGCGCATCGACGCGGTGGTGCTGATCGGCAACGAGCGGCTGCCCACGCGCGGGCGCTTCTCCATCCGGTTCGCCTCGGGCGTGGAGGCCACGGGCTACGTGGTCGAGGGCCACGAGGTGGTCGACTTCCGGGTGTGGCTGCACGGGCGGCAGATCCCCGTCTCCACCTGGGCCTACGTGGCGGTCGCCGAGGCCATTCCTTCCGTGGCCGGCGGCCCGGCAGATCCGCAGAAGTGGGACGAGTACTTCGGCGCGCTCGACAGCTTCACCGCCGGCAACAGCGAGGCGATCGCCCGGCAGCGCAAGGCAGAAGAGCTGCCGACCGACCTCGCCTCGCTCTACGCCGAGGTCCGCGTCATGCGCCGCGCGAAGAAGACCGATCGCAAGCGCCTCACGCAGATCCTCGAGGACAGCAAGCGCTTCGGGGAAGAGGCGCTGCTGCGCGAGGAGATCGACGAATTGCTGACGGCGAACTGATGAGCGGCCTGCCTCCCGACGATCGATTGCGCGCTGCGTTCAACGTGCTCGAGGAGCACGTGGAGACGAAGTACGGCATTCCGATTCGCATTCGCGACGTGCCCAACCCCTTCACCGGCGATCTCGACGGCGCGGAGATTCACGTCGACTACGCCGAGGACATCGAGAGCGCGCTGTTCATCATCGCGCACCTGTTCGGTCACACCGTGCAGTGGAACACCGACGAGCAGGCGCGGGAGATTGGCTACAAGCTCTACCCCAACGCCGACGAGGCGATGCTGAAGCGCCTGCACGAGTACGAGTACGAGGCCTGCCGGTACTCGATGCAGCTCTTCCACGAGGCGGGCGTTCGAGAGCTCGATCAGTGGCTGTCTGATTATTCGGCGTGCGACTTCGCGTACCTGAGGAACTTCTACGAGACGGGGGAGAAGCCGCCGTTCAAGACGTTCTGGAAGGCGGGCTCGCCGTTGCTCGAGCCCAAGCCGATCCCTCCGTTTCACCCGACCAAGTGGGTGTCGAGGTGGGAAGGGATCGTCGTCTGAAGATGGCCCCGCGCGAGACCCGAGATGCGCTGGAGAAGGCGCAGCAGGAGAACCGGGAGCTGCGGAAGAAGGTGTCTGCGCTGACCGACGAGCTCGAGCTGACGAAGGTGCAGCTGTCGCAGTCACGCAACGAGCAGGAGCGGCTGACGCGGTTGCTCTTGAAGGACCTGAAGCCCGCCGGTCAGAAGTCGGCGTTCTCCCTCGACGACGTCCCTGCGCTGGTGGCCTTCCTCAAGAAGAAGTGACGTCGACTGACGTTACAACCTTGTAAGGTTACAGGTCTGTAAGCTCACCTACGCCGCCGGGGTGGTGGCGCGGCGGCGTGGTCGACCCACGACAGCAGGTTCTCGATGGCGGCCGTCGCCGAGAGCGAGCTGCCCTTCTTGCGGCGCTGCTTGGCGGGGTCGAGGAACGTCACCACCCCTTCGTCGGTCACCGACGCCACCACCCGCAGCCACCCCAGGCGCAGGCCTTCTGCTTCCATGCGCTTCCAGGCGGCGGCGCTGAAGTGCAGCGGCAGGGGCGAGCGTTTCACCTGCACGCCCACCATCACTCCCGCGCGAATCGCGAGGAGATCGAACGCGCCCCGCGAGGCCTTCGATTGATAGACGAGCTCGAAGCCCAGCTCAGCCAGCGCCTGCGCCACCATGCGCTCGCCCTCGTCACCGATCACCGTCATGGGCACCGCCGCACCGCCCGGCGCGCGCCAGGCGAGCCACAGCGCCAGCACCCGATCGGTGAGCTCCCAGGTGCCGTCCTGGCGGGCGCGCACGAAGTCACCCAGGCGCGCGAGGTAGTTCACCACCGAGGACGAGCTCAGCCGGGTGGCGCGCTGCAGGTCGACCGGCCGCGCCGCACCCCGCGCGAGCTGCTCGAGCAGCGCGAGCGAGGCGGCCGACCTGCCCACCACCCGGGCCAGCTCGCTCTCGAAGAAGAGCGCCAGGCGGCCGGTGCGGTGAAAGAGCAGGCGCGAGAGGGCTTCCTTGAAGGCGTCGTCGTCGAGCGGCGCGGGGATGGCCGCGAGCTGCTCGCCCAGCAGCTGCAGATAGAAGGGGTTGCCGCCGAGCGTGGTGACCGCCCGCTCCGCCAGCGCGCGGCTGACGGGCTTACCGGGCACTGCGCTGTCGACCAGCAGCTCGATGGCGTCGGCGCGCTCGAACTCTCCGACCTCGAGCAGCTCGAAGTGGCCGAAGAAGGGAGATCGCTGAGAGGCGACCAGGTCGGTCATCATGCTGCGCGCAGAGCCCGAGACCACGTAGGAGACGCGCCGGTGCTTCTGCCAGGCGCTGCGCAGCATGGGGAGCACCTCGACGGCGGGGCGCCCCACGCGCAGCTCGGCCAGCTCCTGGAACTCGTCGATCGCCACCACGATGAAGAGCTCGAGCTTCTCGGCGAGCCGCTCGGGCACCTGCAGCAGGATCGAGGTGGTGCGCGCCGTGAGTTCGACTTCCTTCAGGCCCAGGAGCAGCTGGCGCAGATCGGGCGGCAGCTTCGCGAAGCGCGGCGAGCCGGCGAGGGCGGCCCGGTAGGCGTCGGGGTCGACGGTGGCCTCGAGTGACTGGCCACACTCCGCGGCGAACACCCGGTCGACCACCCGCAGCACCAGCAGGCGCAGCACTTCCTGGGTGACGGGCACGTGGTCGAACACGTCGAGAATGGCGAAGACCACCGGCGCGCCGAAGCGCCGAGCCGTCTCGAGCAGCAGGCTGGTCTTGCCCACCTTGCGCGGGCCCAGCAGCGCCAGCCAGTGCGGCGACCCGGCGCGGAGCCGCTCGACGGTGGACGCGAGGCGGGCGAGCTGGGTGGTGCGGTCTCGGAACTCGAGGCCCACCACGGGGAGGGTGGTCTGGAACACCCGGAGACCTTACAACATTGTAACGTTGCAGAGTTGTAAGGTTACAATTCCGTCAGCTGGTCACCGCTGTTGCTGACGAAGCTGCTGCCCGAGCTGGGCGCGGATCTCCGGCGGCAGCCGACGACCTGCCCTCGGGGCACTTCAAGAGAGAGGCCTCGCAGCGCTTCGGTGGGCCTCTCGATTCGAATCATCGAGTTCGGCATCGTTTCGTCTCGCGTCACGAGTTGACGGTTCGCGAGGTAAAGCAGCGGTTTTGAGCTGTCAAGTCGAGCATGCCCGTGGGGGCAACTTGGGGTACGAGCCCCGGCGTGCGTCCGCTGCTGCTGGTCACCCTGATGTCGTGCGTCGCGTCCGCGCAGAGCTTCGAGCTCGAGCGGCTCTCCCTCAACGCAGGCGCGCGGGAGACCTGGCTCGCCCAAACGGGCGATGGACTCGAGGCGATGCACCTGCGGGTCTCGCTGCTGGGCCACTACGAGCACCGGCCGCTGGTGCTCACCGCCGACGGCGTCGAGGTCGGCGCGGTGGTCGGCAGTCGGTGGACGGCGCAGCTGGTGGGCGCCTTCGGGCTACACGAATACCTCGAGCTGGGGCTCTTGCTGCCGGTGGTGCTCTTTCAGAGCGGAGACGATCTGCGCGCGTACGGCCGGGCGCGGCTGATGCCGACGGCGCTCGGAGCGCCCTGGCTGTCGCTGCGCAGCGCGCTCTTGCGACAGGGCGGCCAGATGCCGATCGATCTCGCGATCTCCCTGCACCTGGGTCTTCCCTTCGGCGACTCCATCGCGTTCACGAAGGATCCCGGGCTGGGGTTCTCGTTCGCGCCGAAGCTCGGGGTGGGCCACTCCTTCGGGGTGGTGCGGCTGGGCGCGGAGGCGGGCGTGCTGATTCGGGAAACCGAGACCCTCAGCGCGGCGGGCGAGGAGATCGGCTCGCAGTTCTCCGGCGCGCTGGTGCTGTCCACCAGCGGGCTGCCGGTGCACGCGGAGCTCGCGGGAAGAGTGACGGTGCCGTTCACCACCCTCCCCGCCTCGGTCGAGGTGCTCGCCGCCCTTCGCTACACCTTCGCCCAGCAGTTCGAGGTCTCGCTGCTGGGCGGGCCGGGCATCGGGAAGACCCCGGGCACGCCGGCCTTCCGGGTGCTCGCCGGCTTCAGCTGGACGCCGTACTTCTCCCGCAAGTAAGCGTGAGCGCGAAGGCGTTCCCCTGGAGCGCCTCCCTTCGACGTCAGCTGATCACCGCCTCACCTCGTCGCGCAGCTCGACCTCTTCCTCGGTCGTTCGACGAGCCCAGGGCACCAGGCGCAGCCGCTGGTGCGAGATGGGCTCCCCTGACTCTTCGCTCAGGCCGTAGCGACCCTCGGCCATTCGGGTGAGCGCGCTGTCGATCTCCGCGAGCAGGTAGGTGTCATGCGCGCTGAGGGCGTCGCCTTCTGCCGCCCCGGTGGCGTCGCTGGCCATGTCCAGGAGATCGGGTTCGGGCTCGACGATGCGCTGCTCGTCGAGCTCGACCTGGCGCGCCCGAAGCTCTTCCCGTTTCTGCCGAAGGGCCTTGTCCAGCTCGGCCAGCTGCCGCTGCGTGAGGTTCGACTTGCGCTCTTTCGCCACCGCCGCCTCCAATCTCGTTCCCCGGGTCGTAATCGGGCAGCCTCGCCAGCGCTCGGGACCGAGCACTGCCGGAACGAGTGGTGTGCGGGCTGAGCTCGATGCTGGCGGGCTACTTCGCGAGCGCGCGCGTGAAGGCGAGCAGGGCGTCGATCTGCTCGGGGGTGAGGTCGGCCTTGTAGCCGTCCATCTCCTGCTTCACGCCGTCCTTCTCGCCCTTGAAGCCATCGACACCCGAGCCAATCAACGACGCCATCACCAGAATGCCCACGGTCCAACGACCCATGCGATTCACGTGTACCTCCCCTGCGGTGTGCGACGAGGACCGGCAACTGCAACCGTTTCGCCGCGTGCTGCTTGTCGATCATCAACCTGTTGCAGAACGTCCCCGAAAATCGGGAACTGCGCGGCGTTGTCCTTCAGAAAGTGGGCGAGCGCGGCGGTGACGTCGAAGAGCCCACGGCGGGGGGTATCGATGGTGAGCTGGCTGGTGGCCTGTCGAAGCGTCATGATTTGGGTCTAGCGGTTCTGGGGCCGGGAGGCATCGCGTGGAACACGAGTTCAGCGGCTACACGGTCAACGGCATCGCCAAGGCGCTGGAGAAGCTGGGCTTCGCGGCCGAGCTCAAGGCCGCGGTGAGCGCCGCGACGCGCGAGGCGCTCGGTGCCGGCGGCATCTTCAAGTTCCATCCCGGGAGCACGATGGACGAGGTGCTCGTGGTGCTCTGCAAGCTCGAGGGTCCCGACGCGGCCGCGGCCCTGATGGAAGAGGCGACGCGCAGCTCGCTGGACGGCATCGTGGCGCCGCTCGCGCGGATGTACCTCACCCTGAAGGGCAACGAGCCCTCGGTGCTGTTCGAGCGCTTCAACGATCTGCTGCGGGGAACGGCGCGCGGCATCACCGCCACCTGGACCTCGAGCGCCCCCCGGGCCGGACGGCTGCAGATCGACTACGTGGGCGCCGTCGACCCCCTGGTGGTGCACGGCTGGCGGGGCGCGCTGCGCTACGTGCTGCAGTTCTGCCGCGCGGCGGGCGAGGTGAAGGTCGACGCGCCGTCGGTCAATCGGAAGTCGGTCGCGCTGTTGATCACGTGGTCCGCACCCGAGAAGTGACATGCTGGGCGCATGAACCTTCGAACGGCAGCCCTGTTGACGGCGTTGGTGTCCCCTGCGGCGCTCGCCGCCATGCCCGTGGGCGAGAAGCCCAAGAGCGTCACGCTGGCGAAGAACGAAGGCGGCCGCGTCACCGGCGAGGCGTGGAGCAGCGCCGAGATCAAAGGAAAGGTCTTCGTCCTCTTCTACGTGGACCCCGACTTCTCGGACCTCAACAACGCGGCCAGCGAGGCGCTCAAGGCCGAGAAGTTCCCGGCCGACAAGTACCAGTCACTGGCGGTCATCAACATGGCCGCGACCTGGCTCCCGAACTTCGCCATCGACGGCAAGCTGAAGGAGAAGCAGAAGAGCTACCCCGACACCATCTACGTGCGCGACATCCACAAGGCGCTGGTGAAGGAATGGAAGCTGGCCGACGACAACAACGACGTCGTCGTCTTCGACCAGGAGGGCACGGTGCTCTTCGTGCACGAAGGCAAGCTCGACGCCGCGGCCATCAAGACGATGATCGACACCATCAAGTCGAAGCTCTGAGCGTCAGGCCTTCTCGCAGGCCGCCGCGCAGCGACCGCAGCTCTCCATGCACGCCTTGCACTCGGCGTGATGACCCGCGTGCTTCTTACAAGCGGCCTCGCAGTCGCGGCACGCCTTGGCGCAGACGGCGGCGAGCGCCTTGAGGTGCGCGGAGTCGAGGCGGGAGAGCTCCACCACCGCTCCACACAGCGGCAGCATCGCCCGCACCGTGCCGGCGCACTCGGCCATCATCTTGTCGCCGGTGGAGAGGTTGCGGATGCAGTGGTCGAGGCACTCCTGCCCCACGCGGACACACTCCAGCGCGGCGTCGTACATCGCCTTGTGCGCGGCGATGCCAGACGGCTTCACCGCGGGCTTGGCGTCGGCCGCGGCCTTGGGCGGATCAGCGGCCAGGGCGGCGAAAGAGAGGACGGCTCCAGCAGCTGCGGTGGTCTTCAGGGCGTCGCGTCGGTTCATGGGCGCGCACCGTAGGGAAAAGTTCAGCGGCCCGCGAGCCTGGAGAGAATGGCCTGCAGCTCGGCCTGACTGAGGTCAACCTTCTCCACCACCCGACCCCAGAGCTCCATGGTGGGAACGCTGCGACCCTCGCGGGCCTGCTGCAGCTCCTGCAGGGTGGTGAGCACGATGCGTTCGGTGCGGGTGAGGCCATCACGCACGTCGGGGAGTTCTCCCCTCGACTCCGCGCGGGGTGACCGGGAACGCGGGCGATCAGTGCGCGTGCGCTTCACGCAAGAGCTTCCGGTTCTGCCAGTGCGCCACCATCATCACGCTGGCGCCCACCAGGCTCACCGCGGTCTCCAGCACCAGGTTGCCCTGAAAGAGGAACGCGGCGATGGCCAGCAGGCTGATGCCGGTGAACGCGAGCCCTGCCACCAGGCGGCTGTGGTGGCAGCGATACCCGGGCACGAAGGACCAGAGGGCGACGCCGATCACCAGCGCCAGCAGCACCGGGTGTGCACCGCCGAGCACGGAGCCGAACGCGGGCGCGATGGCGACGATCAGCGGAGTGGTCACGCAGTGCACCGCGCAGACG
>VFKJ01000874.1 GCA_009885595.1 Myxococcales bacterium
GGAAGCTGCGGCTTCTGTCAGAGCGGGTCGACCTGCAACACTTCGGGCCAGTGCTCTTCGACGTGCACCCCGAACTGCTCGGGCAAGACCTGCGGCTCGGACAATTGCGGCGGAAGCTGCGGCACCTGTCAGAGCGGGTCGACCTGCAACACTTCAGGCCAGTGCACTTCGACCTGCACCCCGAGCTGCTCGGGCAAGAGCTGCGGGTCGGACAACTGCGGCGGAAGCTGCGGCACCTGTCAGGGCGCGTCGACGTGCAACACTTCAGGCCAGTGCACTTCGACCTGCACCCCGAACTGCTCGGGCAACGCCTGTGGCGCAGACGGGTGCGGCGGAAGTTGCGGCACCTGTCCGAGCGGGACGCAATGTGACACTTCAAATCAATGCGTTGGGCTCGACTTCACGCATGATGTTTTTTCGATCCCCGCTGTCACGGGCGCCGGCCCCAGTTCTTCCGTCTTCTCAGACACCATCACAGTGACAGGAATGTCGCCGGGCATCAGTGTGCATGTCTATGCGACCCTCAACGGGTATGTGTCCGCTGGCACTGATGCAATCACTGGCACCTATGGGCCAAGCATCGATCCGTTCCTCACCAGCGCCGCCGGGACCTTCGTCTTCAGGGTGCTTGGCCAGGCTTCTGGGACACCGGGGGGAACATCCTTGGTCAATATCGGAATTCGGACGTACACGGGTTATGGGCCCACGTATGTCTCCGGTGCGGGCTCCGACACCCTCTTTTCCATCACTACCGCGGGCCCCTGACTGGATTTGATTTCGCGGTGAACCCTGAGGCGACTACGACGGCGCAGGCCAGCTGCGAACGGCGCTGACGAAGTCGTCGAGATCGACGAGGCGATTGAGCACGACGTCGCGCACGATGCCGAGGTCGACGTCGGTGTAGCCGTGGACGAGCACGTTGCGGAACCCGGCCATCGCGGAGAGACGCTTGCTCAGGCCCACCTCGAGCGACTGATGGCGCGCGAGCAACTCGAAGAGCTCGCGATTGGTGCGTGGTTCGCCCAGCCGGTCTTCGGACACGACGTGCGACGCGACGTCGAGCGCCGCCTGAATGGCGAGCTGAAGCGTGTGCTCGACATAGCGCTGCTCCTTCAGGTCGGTCTCCAGCACCTCGAGCCGCGCGTTGGTGCGGAGCTCGCGAAGGCAGGTCTCGATGAAGGCCAGGCGCTTGGCGATCAGCTCGCGGTCCATCACGCAGTCCTCGGCGCGCGGTAGCGCTCCAGGTACGGGAGCAGATCGAAATATTCGTTCCTGGCCTTCACCTCGAACGCGACCCGCGCCCTGTGATCGCCCTCGTAGACGAGCCGCCCGTCACGGAGGATCCGGTGGACCAGGTCGACCGGTGCCGAGTTCATCACCACGACCTGTGCGCGTTGCCCAAGCGCCGACTCGAGGCTGCCCTCGAGGTCCAGGCTCAGGCCGTCGAAACCCGAGGGGGCTCGGGCGAGCAGCACCGCGATGTCCACGTCGCTCGTCGGGCGGCTGGTGCCACGCGCGACGCTGCCGAACAGGTACACAGCGCTCGCCCCGTGCGGGTCTTTCGCAAAGAACCCCCGCAGGATGTCTTCGGCCTGACCGCGCTGCATGCCCGAACACTAGCCGACACGGCCTCAGCTCGACGTAGGCCGGTATCCCACCGTCGATATGTTTGACCAGAATCAGGCATTCCATGGTTCCGCCGTGCAGCCCTTGCGTGGTGGCTTCCTGCCTGCATTGATGATCCGTCGGTTCAAAGCACTCTCCTGATTCCGGCCTTTTCCTTCCGCCATCCCTCAGAAAACCGGGGTTTCACATGAAGAACAGACTCTTGGGCGCCGCACTCGCAGTGGTGATGGCGTTCGCGCCGGGCTGCAGCAACAACGCCGCCGGGGGTGGCAACAGCGCCAGCGGCTCGCTGGGCGTCAGCCACGACGACGCGCTCCTCTACGCCGCGGACAGCGACCTCGACACCCTCTTCGTGGTCGACGCCAAGACGCAGGCGGTGGTCTCGGAGATCGCCGTCGGCCGGCAGCCGGAGAAGGTCCTGGTGGCCCCCGACGGCACCGTCTACGTCACCAACCGCCTCGACCGCAGCGTGTCGGTGATCCGCAAGGGCGACACCGCCGAGTCCACCCGCATCGCGGTGGCCGTGGAGCCGGTGGGCCTCGCCGCCAGCACCGACGGCAAGACGCTCTACGTGGTGAACGCCACCAGCCTCACCGACTCCGACTTCGGCACCCTGATGGCCTTCGACACCGCCACCTTGAACCTCGAGTGGGAAGTGCCCGTCGGCCACGAGCCGCGCGGCCTCACCCTGATGGGCGACGGCAGGGCGGCCATCTCGCTCTACAAGCAGGGCGACCTGGTGCTGGTCGACCTCGTCGCGGCGAAGGTCGAGAAGTCGGGCACCGGCCTCTTCAACGCGCTCAACGCCTCGGCCCTGGGCATCGTCACCACCACCACCGGCGGCACTGACTTCGGCGCCCCCTCGCCCGAGCCCTTCCCCGGCCGCACCGGCATCGCCACCGCGCGCCCGATGGGCCTCGAGGCGATGACGGTCTCGCCCGACGGCAAGCAGCTCTACGTGGCCTCGCTCATCGCGACCGACACCGTGCTCAACACCAGCCCCGCGGGCGGCATCAAGGAGCCCATCCCTGGCGGCGGCACCTCGGGCTACGGCGGGGGCAGCTGCGGCACCACCGCGGTCGCCGCGCCCGCGCTGCTCACCTTCGACAGCGAAGGCCGCCC
>VFKJ01001023.1 GCA_009885595.1 Myxococcales bacterium
GACTGCCGGCCCTACGTCACCGGCGCGGGCGAGACCTGCACCGTGACGGTGCCGGCGACGGCCTCGCAGTTCTACATGGCAGTCAACGGCTACACCGCGGGCACGTACAGCCTGACGGCGAATTACGTCGCTCCGTAATCCCACCATTGGGGCGACGTGCGTAGGCCCGCTTCTCCTCACGGGGACGCGGGCCTTCGTTTGTCTGAACGAACTCTGAAGCTAGTTCAGCAGATCGCCCACGCCCGCCGCGTCCACGCCCGCGCTCATCTCTACGATGTTGCGCTGAACGATGCGGCAGGTTCCCAGCGTCGGCTCGCGCACCAGCAGCACCGCCGCGGTGGAGTACGCCATCATCGTCAGCGCCTCCCAGACGTTGGTGCCCGGCTCGACCTGCACGCTGCCGACGAGCGGAATCTCTTCGGCGGTGGTGGACGGTGACTGCTCCGCCATCCAGGACGCGACCGAGGTCAGCTGGACGCCCTTCACATCGCCGGTCGGCTCTCGAACCAGGATGTACCGTGCGCCTGCTTCGGCGGCGAGCTCGGCGACCCTCGCCAGAGAGGTGGTGGTGCGCACTGCGAGACAGGACTCCAGGGGGAGGTCGCGCATCTGCATGACCTGGGGGAACTGCATGCCTCAGGCCGAGGCTTGATCGGCACCAAGCGGTGACAAAGACTGACACCCGTCCGTGCAGACCTGAGTTGGATTGCAGTGATGCAACGTTCAGGGCTGCAACTGGGCTTTAGGGGGCCGCGCACTGAGGCAGCGCTGACAGGGCGGCGCCGTCGTGGGCGGGCATGACCTTCACGTCGGGCCGGTTCTTCTGGAAGGCGTGAAGCAGCCCGATCGACGAGGAGAGCGCCTCGAGGTCGCTGTCGAAGGCGCGCAACGTCTTGTGCGCGGGAAGCACCACGCCGCGCGAGGTCCAGGTGGTGTCGCCGGAGAAAAGATAGGTCACCCCACCTTTTCCACGCACCAGGAAGGCCGTGCTTCCGGGGGTATGGCCGGGCAGCGGCACCGCCACCACCGCACCGTCACCGAAGACGTCGAAGCTGCCGGCAAAACCGTCGATGGCCGGGCCCTTGAAGTCGAAGACGAACATGTTCTCCTTCGCGCGCTTCAAGTGGTGCGTCATCACGCCGTGATCGAAGAAGCCGGTGAAGGGCGAGACCCAGGTGAGCTCTCCGCGGGCGACGAGCACGCGCGCCGAGGGGAGGTCGCCCAGCGCGCCGGTGTGATCCCAATGCGAGTGGGTGAGCACCGCGTAGCGCACGTCGGTCGGCTTCATGCCGGCCGCCTCCATTACGTTCACCAGGGGCGTCTTGGTGCGCTCGTCGCCCATCACCGTCATCACGACGGGCCCGGCGTGATGGAGATCGTCGGCGATGGAGCGCCCGAACGCGGGGTCGATGATCAGCAGCCCGGCGGGGTGCTTCACCGCGATCGACGCGATGGCGTAGCTCCAGGTGCCGGGCGCGGTGTCGGCGACGCCCTGCCAGCTGGGCCGCTCGTCGGTCTCCTGGAACAGCACGCACAGCTCGACCTCGCGCGCGCTGCGCTGGGTGCGCTCGACCACCAGCGCATCGGGCACCACGATGGGGGGCGGTGCGCAGGCGACCAGGGCGAACACCACCAGCAGGCTTCTTCTCACCCGGAGGCGGCTACCAGTTCTGCTCGCAGTCAGGGAAGGAACTTCAGCTGCCCTTGCCAGAGCGCCGAACAGGTTAGCTCCCGTCTAGGCGGCTCAGGGATCGGGAGAGGGCTCAGGCGGCCACTGCCCCACCGTCGTCTTCAGGCGCAGCAGGGTCACGTTGGTGTCGTGCGTCAGGCGCTGCGCCTTCAGGTCCTCCAGCACGCGCTCGGCGAGCTTGAGGTGGCGGGCCATCGCGCCGCCGGCGAGCAGCTGCACGGCGAGCGGAATGAGCAGCAAGAGGTACCACCCCGTCCACGTGAGCAGCGCTCGCACGCCGAACGCCACCGCCAGTCCCAGGGCCAGCAGGCCGGTCATCTGCCAGGTGGAGCCCCAGCGCTCGGCGCTCGAGGGCCACACGAAGGCCAGCGGAAACCGGCGGGCGAGCGCGAGGCCCTCGGGGGGCAGGGTCTTCAGCTTGTCCAGGTTCGCCTCGAGCAGCTGGCGGGCGCGGCGGGTGCGCTTGACCGTGGCGAACACCATCAGCAGCCAGCTCGCGGCGAACGCGAAGCCGCCCCACACCGGCACGATCGCCCACACGAGGGCGGAGAAGACCAGCAGCCGCTGCACCACGGTGAGCGAGAGAGCCATCGGCGCGAGGTCTATCAGCGGAGCACGCGCTCGACCCAACCTTCTGCGGCGGGGAAGGCGGTGACCAGCCCGGAGCGTGGTTCCTCGAGCGGCTGGGTCCACACGGTGACGTGAAGGGGGGTGCCGTCGGCGAGGGTGTGGTGCTCTTCGTCTTCGGGCGGCGGCTGCTCGGGCGCGGCGCGCGGATCGGGCTCGATGAAGAGGACGAGCCAGCGCAGGCCTTCGGCCTCGCCCACGTAGTTCACGTAGATGCCCTGGCTGCGGCGGGGCCAGCCGTCGGTGGTGGTGGGGGGCCAGGTCCTGGTGAGCCCGCGTTCGCGCTCGGCGACGCGCAGTTGCTCGCGCAGGTGCGAATGGAAGCGCTGCTGCGCGGGGTTCAGCTCGGACACCGGCCGCTGCCACGAGGGGGCGGGTGGCGGCGGGGCAGGGCGGAGTCTCGAGAAGAGGGTGAAGCCGGCGAACACCGCGAGCGCGACCAGCAGCCAGAGGAGAGTCGCGCGGCGTTCCACGAAGGTGACCCTAGTTCGCTTCCTGCGAAACCTCTCCCCGCTGCGCAGAGAGGTTTCAGGCGGAGAGGAGCGACTGCAGCGCGGTCCAGCCCCACTACGCGCCCACGCCGGTCGAGAACGTGCCGGTAAACTAGAGGCTGTCGAGCAGCACCTTCGCCGAGTCAGAGTCGCCCGCGGCCGCGGTGCTCTCGAGCGCGTCCTTCGCGGGCTTGTGATCGGGGTCGTTCCAGAAGGCCTCGATGTAGTCGTTGCGCTGCTGCTCGGTGAGCGCGGGGCCGAAGGCGGCCAGGTCCGCGCCGAGGCGCTGCTCCTGCGCGGCGTAGTCGCTCCTGGCGTCCTTGTACTGCTCGTTGAGCCTCGCCACGCCCTTGGGCGCCACGTATTTCGACCCTTCTGTCAGGCCTGCTGACAGAGCAGACCCACGCCGGTGTAGGTCCAGGTGGTGC
>VFKJ01000396.1 GCA_009885595.1 Myxococcales bacterium
CCAGTCGCCGCCGTCCACCACGTAGGTGTCGCCCACGTAGAACGCGTTGTTGTTGAGCAGCGGGTTCCTCAGGCCGTACCCGGCCTTGTATTCGCGCGGGCGGAAGAACGCGTAATAGAGGTCCGCGCCGAGGTTGAGCCGGTAGACCCCGTACTCGTCGACGAAGAAGTGCTTGTCGGCCGACACGTGGGCTTCCACGTCACCGGCCGCGTGCAGCTCCCACAGGTTGGTGCCGACGCTCACCGCTTCTTCAGGGTCGAAGTTCGTGCCGGTGGGCAGCGCCACCTGCAGCGTCGCGCTCCAGCGGAAGTGGTTCTTCGACATCCACTCGCTCTGCGGCAGCAGGTAGCGCGCGCCGAGCACGATGTCCGCGAGCCGAACGCCCGTTTCCCACACCGCGGGCACGCGCGGTTGGCCCAGCGAGCTCGCCCAGCCCCAGAAGTCGTCTTCCGAGTAGCTGCGCCCGAGCTGCGATTGGTAGTCGCCGGGCTCCCACGAGAGGTTGGTGGCCACGCGCGAGTGCATCACGATCGGCAGGTAGACCGCGGCGGTGAGCTTGTCGGTGATGCCGTACAGCGCCTGGATCATCAGCACGTCGAGCTGCGCCCTGGGGTTGGCGCGCAGGATGCCCTGCAGGCCGGCGCCGGGCTCGTAGCGGCGGCTCTCTTCCACCAGGGGGAGCGCCTTGCCGTCTCCGCTCCACTGCTTGTCGAGCGAAGTCCCGAGGTAGGCGAAGTCGAAGGTCCAGGTGTTGGCGGGCAGCACCTGGGTCTCCATCGCCAGCGCGCTGCTGGCGAAGAGCGAGAGGGAGCAAACGAGTGCGCGCTTCACGGCCGCACCTCGGTCACTTCGAACCGCCCCGAGGTGGCCGGCACCTGGCCCATCGCGGAGCGCACCTGCAGGTTCGCGAGATCGAGCACCACCGCGTTCATGCTGTCGGACTGATCGACGAACTGGGGGTCGGCGATCAGCTGCTCGAGGAACTCGGCGTCGATGCTGCCCTTCGCTGCCTCGAGGCGCCCCTTGGCGCCGTCGACCGCGCGGCGGCTGCGGTAGAAGAAGCCCGACCACTGCCGCTGGGGGACGATGCGCTGCCCCGCGAGGTTGAGGGTGGTGATGTCAGGCACGTTCTTGACGAAGTTCGAGCCGAGCACGAAGTCGTCGTCGCTGGTGCTCGCGTAGCGGCGGCCGGTGGCGTCGAGCTCGGTGGTGGTGAGCGGGAAAGTGCCCCTGGTGCCGTCGTTGAAGATGTCGTTGTCGACCTCGATCGCCTCGAGGCCGCCGTTCTTGTCACCCAGCACGCACGTCCACCCGTACGCGCGCTCAGCGTTGGCGATGACGTCGCGCGCGCTGGCGGCGTCGGTGGCCTGCTCGAGGATCCTGCGCCCCAGGAAGCCGATGGGCATGCCCCTGGCCAGCAGCTTCGCCTTCGACAAGTCCGCCACCTGGTCGAGCACCGAGCCGACCACGCTGTTGTCGAGGGTGTCGCTGGGATCGCAGGCGTAGCCCACCCCGCGGTCCGACATGCCGGACAGGCCGTAGACGATGCCCGCCCAGCCGACGGTGACGAAGGCCGGGCCCGTCTCGGGCACGTGGCGGATCGCGATGGTGTGCTTGTGGGCGGTGTTCGCGTCGAGCAGCGAGAAGTGGTGGGCGAGGTAGGGCGCGCCCCCCACCGTCATCGAGCCGCGCACGCCGATGGCGATGGGCGCCGGCCGGGTGCGCCCGTCGGTCAGCGGAGGCCTGCGCAGGTCCCGCCGGTGCAAGCCCGCGCCGCGCGTGGTGAAGACGATCTCCTCGTCGCGCATGAAGCTGGCGCGCTCCGGCAGCGGCACCGTGATGATCTTCTTGTCGCCTGCGCCGATCACCAGGGTGGTGGTGAGGGCCGAGGCCAGCGGCGTCGCGGGCGTCAGCGTCACCTGCAGCTCGGTGGGCGACACCTCGTTCATCACCACCGCTGGGCTTTCGTGGGTGAAGAGCTGGTTGTTCAAGTAGAGCCGCACGGTGGCGGGATCCACCCCGTCGACCTCGGTGAGCGCGATGCGAATGCTGGCCTGCGGCGCCAGCTCGACCGCGAGCCCGAAGAGCTCGGGAATGTACGGCTCGAAGTGGCCTTCGCCCGCCTCGTCGACCTGGCCGTCGTTGTCGTTGTCCACCCCGTCGCTGTCCGCGCCCACGAACTCCACGCTCTTGATCAGCGGCGCCCGCGCGAGGCGAATGGCCAGCGCCACCCCTCGCACCGCCAGCACGGTGTCCACGAAGGTGTTGAGCACGAGGATCTGGTCGTACGTCATGCCCGAGCCGTCGGCGACGCCCTGCAGTTCCTCGCGGGTGGCCTTGTTGAGCGAGCGCTCGATGTTCTTCGCGGAGTCGAGCATCAGCTCGTAGGCGAAGTTCCCGTTCTGGTACCGCTCGGCGGCGTACTCGGGGAGGAACGAGGCGATGTCGGGCTGCTCGCGCGAGAGGTAGGGGAAGAGCGAGTTGGTCAGCAGCGTGGTGTAGAAGCTGCGCACCTTCGAGCGGAGCTGGGTGCCGTGCGAGAGGCCCCGCTCATACGGAGTGCCGCGCACCTCGATCGTCTCGCGGGTGGGTGGCTTGGTGAACGGCGCGCAGGAGGAGAGCGCGACGACCAGGATGACGGTGACGGACTTGGGGGGAATCAAGGCGGCGCACCCTACCCGCGGTTTCTCCCGCAGCAACGTGGACTGGGCGAACATCCCACTGGAGCGTGATGGAACTGCCGCAGCGCGTTAGTGGGGAAGAAGGGCCCCGGGGACGAAGGGGTTTCTGATCTGCGCAGTGCTCGCTCCGCGCTGGCCTCCCTGCACGCGCTCCAGTCACGCACTTCCCTCGGCCTCGTGATGGTGACGTCGCGGGC
>VFKJ01000180.1 GCA_009885595.1 Myxococcales bacterium
CGGAGCGACTCGGCCGCCGCCAGGAACCAACCCTCGAACTCACGCACCGCAGCGATGACGAAGGTCGGAAAGTTCGGAAGCAGCTCATGAGCCAGCTCTCGGATCTTCCGACCGACCTCAACGGCGCAATCATCATCAGCATCGAGCACGATCAACGCGGCGTCGGCCCGGCCGCGCGCGACCTGGAGCACCGGCCCGAGGTGTTCCCTCATCAAGATACGTTGCCGAGGCTCACGCCACGGGGTTCCTGACAACTCGATCGAAAGTGACTCCTCCGCGATCAGTCGGCGGAGCAACACGGGCAGCGCAGTGACCTCACCCTGCCCTTCGACGATCAAGAAGGTCTTCAATCCGCATCGCCTTCGAACAGCTTGAGCTGCTCCGGATCAACGACGGCCGAGGAACGGTCCGGCTCGAGTTGTCCGCGCTTGAGCAACTCGCCGGCGGTGAACAGGCGCTGCTTGAGAACGTCGCGGGTCTTGGCATCGAGGCCGCTGATCACCGTCTTGCCGCCTTCGGAGATGACGGAGACCAGCTGCGAATCAGTCACCTCGGGGCTGTCGAGAAGCTCAGGGCTGTGGCTCGTGACCAGAACTTGCCGGTGAACGGAGGCCTCGAGCAAGGCGTCCCTCAGGGCGCCGGCTGCCCCTGGGTGAAGGGCAATCTCGGGCTCCTCGATACCGATCAGTGAGACGTGCTGCTCGCTGAGTCCTTGAAAGAGGGCAACCAACACGCCGAGTGCGCGAAGCGTCCCGTCGGACATGTTGGCGGCGTCGAATCGCCATGGATGCTTGGACCCCTCGACGAGCTGCGTGAACTCGATCGTCTCGCGGCTCCCGATCGACTTGCGCTCGGCGCCCGTGATCCCGGGAACGATCGCTCGCAGATACTCGCCCAAACGCTCCATCGAGGACGCGTCGCGGGCGTGCAGGCGGGTGAGCGCGCTCGCGAGATTGGCCCCATCGCGAAGAAGCACGTCTCCAGCATCGGGCGTTTGCGGCTCGCGGATGACCTCCGGGCTGAGGTTGTACACCTCCATCTTCGAGAGAAAGTCGAACACCGGGCGGAACTCAGGCGTGCCACTCAGACCGACCAGCATCAGGCGATCCGGCAGCACACGGGGTAGCGGAGAGGGCAGCGTCCAGGTCGCGTCTTCACCTTCCTTCCGAATCCTCCGATCAAAGCGATGTGGACCGACGAAGCAGGCTTCTCGGCGAATCAGGAAGCCCCCGTCCGCGGCGGCCGCCACATCGAAGGCGTAACGAGCCGGCCCGGCTTCGAGGCTTAGATCGAAGCGCATCCCAAAGTGTGTGGGGTGCCCGGTAGAGCGGCGGCGAACCTGGTCGATTCCACCACGACGCCTGATTGCGTGGTCCACCGAGGTTCTCAAACTCTCGGAGACGAAGCGAAACGCGTCGAGGAAGTTGCTCTTGCCGCTTCCGTTCGGCCCCACCAGGAACATGAGATTGCCGGGAGAAACCTCGCACGCAGCGATGCTGCGGTAGTTCTTGAGGCTGACGCGAGTCACCAGCTCTTTGGGGGCCATGGTCCCTCTCTCACTTCACGTCGCTACCGGGCGTGACATCGCCAGGGTTGATGAGCGAGAGCGATCTGCCACTCCCAGCCGCCAGGATCATGCCTCTGGACTCGATGCCCTTGAGAGCGCGCGGCTTCAGGTTCACCACCACCACCACGTTGCGTCCGACCAGTTGATCCGGCGCGAAGGCCTCGGCGATGCCTGAGACGATGGTGCGCGGCGCGCCCTCGCCCAGATCGACGCTGAGCTTGAGCAGCTTGTCGGCCTTCTCCACCTTCTCGGCCGCGAGCACCCTGCCCGCCTTCAGCTGCACCTTGGTGAAATCGCCGAACTCGATCTCTGCCGGGGGTCCAGCCGGCGCTGCTTCAGCCTTCTTCTCCTTCGGCATTTTGGCAGCCGGAGGCGGCGGGGGTGGCGCGTCGACCTTCTCCTTCACCCAGGTGTCCTTGAGGGCCACGGTGCGGTTGAACACCTGCGCGCCGGGCTTCGCGTCGAGATCGACCGTGAAGTAGCCCAGCCGCTCGAACTGGAAGCGCTCACCTGGCTTCACCTGGGCGAGCGACGGCTCGAGCTTCGCGTTGGCGATGATCTCGAGTGACTTCGGGTTGAGATCCTCGAGGAAGGGGTGCTTCAAGCCCTTGTCCTCGTGCGCCTTGCCGGGCGCCTCCGCCGCGAAGAGTCGGTCGAACAGCCGCACCTTCGCGGTGACGGCGTGCGCGGCAGACACCCAGTGCATCGTGCCCTTCACCTTGCGGCCGTCGGGGGAGTTGCCGCCCTTCGACGCGGGATCGTAGGTGCAGTGCAACTCGCTCACCTTGCCGTCCGCGCCCTTCTTGAAGTCGGTGCAGGTCACGAAGTACGCGCCCCGCAGCCGCACCTCGCGGCCGGGTCCGAGGCGGAAGAATTTGTTCGACGGCTCCTCCATGAAGTCGTCGCGCTCGATGTACAGCTCCTTCGAGAACGGCACGGTGCGAACGCCGGCAGCAGGATCTTCCGGGTTGTTCTGCACCTCCATCTGCTCGACCTGGCCCTCGGGATAGTTGGTGACGATCACCTTGAGCGGGTCGAGCACAGCCATCTTGCGGTGCGCCGTCGCGTTGAGGTGGTCGCGCACGGAGTTCTCCAGGCGCCCCAGGCCAATCACGCTCTCGTTGCGCGTAACGCCGACCTCTTCGCAGAACGAGCGCAACGCCTCCGAGGTAAAGCCGCGCCGCCGCATGCCGGAGATGGTCGGCATCCGCGGATCGTCCCACCCTTCCACGATCTTCTCCGTCACCAGGTGCTTGAGGTTGCGCTTGCTGAGCACGGTGTACGTGAACTGCAGCTTGGCGAACTCAATCTGCTGCGGGTGGTAGACGCCGAGCTCGTTCAGGAACCAGTCATAGAGCGGTCGGTGGTTCTCGAACTCCAGCGTGCAGATGGAGTGAGTGATCTGCTCGATGCTGTCCTCGTTGCCGTGCGCCCAGTCGTAGGACGGGTAGATGCACCACTTGTCGCCCTGGCGATGA
>VFKJ01000646.1 GCA_009885595.1 Myxococcales bacterium
CCATCGCCAGCAGCACCAGCGCCACCCCGTGCGTCACGTCTTCGCCCGCGACCAAGATGAGGGTGATGGCCGCGGCGCCACCCGCCAGGCCGACCACGCCCAGCAGCCGCCGGTCGAAGCTGAGCATCGCGAGCAGCGGCGCCAGGACGAAGATGGAGACCGAGAGGGCCGCGGTGAAGGAAGGGGCCGGCTCCAGCGGCAGCGCGAGCAACTGCGCTGCGAAGACGAAAGGCACATCGACCGCGGCGATCATCCACGAGCCGAACTTCCTGAACGACGGCTTCACCGCCATCAGCACGAGCACGAGCGCGGTGGTGAGCAGGTAGAGGCTCACCGGCCAGATCGCGATCACCCAGATCTTCAAGACGCCCAGCGCGAACCAGGTGCCGACCGCCATGAGCCGCAGCACCGAGAGGGGGACGGCGAGGGTGTCGCGCTGGCGCGCCAGCAGCTCCTGAAAGGCCTTCTCGTTCGGGTCGGGAATCACTGGCCCGCGATTGTGCGGCACCCGCCGGAATCCGCGCGCGAAATCGCCCGCCAGGCAGGCGGGGAGCAGCCTTGCGCCGGGCCCCGCGCGCGTGATGAAGGGCCTTCCATGCAGCGAAAGTACGTCTGGCTGGCCGTGATCGCGCTCGTGGTGATCGGCCTCGATCACTGGACCAAGTTCCTCGTGCTCGACCGCTTGACCACCGCCTTCGACGGCGCGCCCAGCAAGCTCGGCGTGTACCTGGGCAAGGCGCCCGAGGCGCGCTTCGACGGCTACCACTTTCGCCCCAAGGACCAGATCGTCCTCTCCGACGACTTCTTCCGCTTTCGCTACGCGGAGAACCCGGGCGCGGCGTTCGGTCTCTTCCGCACGGTTCCCGATCACCTGCGCGGTCCGCTCTTCCACCTGGTGTCCATCGGCGCGGTGATCCTCATCGCGTTCTATTTCTCGAAGCTGCGCGGCGAGAAGAACGAGGCCTTCGCGAAGTGGGGCCTGCCGCTGGTGCTCGGCGGGGCGCTCGGCAACTACGTCGACCGGATCGCGCGCGGCTTCGTGATCGACTTCCTCGAGGCGCACTGGTTCGAGAAGGCGTACTGGCCCGCGTTCAACATCGCCGACACCGCGATCGTGGTGGGGGTGGGGCTGCTGGTCATCGACAGCTTCGTGCGCAAGGAAGTGCCGCAGCCCAAAGTGAAGACGGCGTGATGCCGACACCGGTTCAGCGGCCTCGCGAGAAGCCCTCGGCAACGGACCAGACCACCATCGCGACGACCCAGAGGACGTAGAGGAACGCGGCCAGCACCGCCGCGCCGAGGATGAACACGGCGACTCGGAGCGCGCGACTTTCCATCACGCGCCGAGCGAGCGCGAGCGGCTGCGGGGTGGGGTCGGGCTGCGGCTGGGGGCCCAGGCCGAGGCTGCCGATGATGACCTTGATGTCCTCCGGCCTGGCGCCTTCGGTGAGCAGCGTTCGCTCGATCTCCGCGGCGGACAGGCCCTTGCTCTGGAGTTGCCTCGCGCGTTCGTAGAGCACGACCGCTTCTACCGCGTCGCCTCAGGGCCTGCGCGCGGAGACGCCAGTGGACGTTCCAGCCGGTGAGAATGGCCCTGGTTCTGCGCCTTCGCGCTGTGCCCGCAACCTGCAGAGCGTGGCTCCCGAACGCCGTACAAACCCGGGAGTCCACCATGTCGGTTCGAACAGTGCGCACCTTGAACGAGCTCTTCACCCGCGACGATCTCCGCCTCGCGCCCGAGGAGGCGCAGCGGGTGGTCGACGCCAGCCGCGACGCGGGCACCGTCACGCCGGAAGAACGCGTGGAGCTGCGCACCATCGCCAACCACGCGCGCACCACGCTCGCCGCGAAGAACGTGATCGAGACCTTCCTCGATCGCCCTCCGGCGAACGTGACGCCGCCGCTGACCTCGCTCACGGGGAACGACGTGGCCAGCTTCGACGACGATCGCCTCGTGCTGGGGCCCGATGGCAGCACCGTCGGCACCTCGGGGGTGACGCCGTACACGCGCTCCTACGACGCCGTGCGCGAGGGGCCGATGCGCGAGGCCCACGGCAGTCACGCGCCCCGCTCCAGCGTGCTCAGCGACGAGGAGAATGATCACGCCGCTTCTCAGTCACCGGCCGCCGCGCTCGACGAGATGGCGCGAATCCGCGGGGCCCGCACCGCCTTCGTGGCGCTGGCCGAAGCGAAGAGCTCGTTCAACCCCGAGGCGCCCGCGTGGTGGGGCAAGTGTCACGCCTGGGCGTGGTCGGCGCTCAGCAACGAGCTCTCCGCCCGGGTGGACGTGGGAGGACCCGAAGGAGAGCGCGGGCTGTGGTTGTCAGGGCAGTGGATCAGCCGCGCGGACCTGGGGAACTTCCTGATGGGCGTCGCCGACACCATCGCCATCTCCGAGGGGCAGCAGCTCTTCAAGGGCCCTCTCACCGCGATGGACCTGCTGCAGGCGACCGCGCAGTACCTGCTCGACGGCGGTGGCGGCCTGGTGGCCGACATCCACAACGACGCGGCGCATGGCGGGGCACGCGAGGTGTGGAACCAGCC
>VFKJ01001037.1 GCA_009885595.1 Myxococcales bacterium
CTCGAAGTGGAATACCCGCCCCGGTCCGGCCGCACCTTGCGCATTCCCGAGGTCGATCGCGCCGCCTGGGTCACCCTCGAGCGCGCGAAGGTGCTGATCAACCCCGCGCAGCTGCCGCTGGTGGAAGCGGCCCTGCGCGCCGCGCTCTGACTACTTCTTCTTCGGGGGCGGGGCCGGCGGCTTCACCTTGGGCGGTGGCGCTTTGGGGGGCGGCGCCTTCACCGGCGGCGGCTTGAGCGCGACCTGCTTGCCGGGCACCGGCGCCTTCTTCTTCGGCGGGCTCGCCTGCGGCTCCTCGTCGTCGGGCTCGAGCACGTCGACTCGCGGCAGCGGCGGCGGCGAGAGGCCGCTGGGCAGCTCCAGGCCCTGCACCAGCACCTCTCGGAACACGCAGCGCCCCTCGAGGCACCCGATGGCCAGCCGGGGCGAATCACCCAGCAGCTGGCGCCAGTACGGACCCAGCCACAGGCCATCACCCAGCACCCGGGCATCTCGGCCCTCGCCTGACACCGCGAAGAGCTCGCCGGTCTCCGGGTCCATGCGCAGCGCCAGGCGCTGCCCCTCACGCTTGACCGGCAGCGGCGCCTGCATGAAGCCGCGCTTGTCGGGCCCGAGCGCCCACTCGAGGGTCGGCTCGGTGTCGCCCCCCGACACCACCAGCGCCACGTAGCGACCGTGCTCACCCAGCAGCATGAGCGCGCTGCGGGCGTCGGGGCGGCGGCCGCGGAAGAGCTCCCACAGCGGCTCCAGGCGGCCAGGAGCCGTCTCCTGGGTGTCGACCAGCGCCGAGAAGTCGACGCCGGAGCCCATCACGTCGGCGTCGATCACCACCCGCCCGCTCGCCTCGCCCTCGGGTTCGCCGAAGTCGATCACGCCGCCGGTGACGTCGGGCCTGCGGCCCAGCGCCATCAACCCGATCATGTCGGGCCCCTCGCCCATCGTCACCTGGCGGGCGCCCCTGTCCATCCGCCCCGCGGTGGTGAGCGGGTACTTCGCGCCGAAGTCGGTCATCAGCTCGACGCCCGAGGCGAGGCGCTTGCTCTGGCTGCGGCTGCGCAGGAACACCGCCCCGACGATGATCAGCGCCAGCACCACCACGCCGGCGGCGACGGTGCGCCCCACCCGGCGGCCGAGCTCCTGCGCGCGGCGCACCAGGCGCTCGGTGGAGGTCTCCTTCGACTTGCTCACGAACGAGCTGATCTGCACCACCTTCTCGAGCTCGGTGATGAGCGCGGTGGCGGTGGGGTAGCGATCGTCGGGGTTGGGCTTGAGGCAGCGCGCGATGATCGCGTCGAGGCGCTTGTCGAGGTCGGGCTTCCTCGAGGACGGCGGGTCGAACTGGCCGACCGGCAGCTCGCCGGTGAGCGTCTCGTAGAGCATCACCCCCAACGAATAGAGGTCGGCGCGGGGACCGGCGCTCTTGGCGTCGAAGGACTGCTCGGGCGCCATGTACGAGGCCGTGCCCATGGACACGTGGGTCTGGGTGAGGTTGCGCTGCGCGGGGCCGTGTGACTCGTCGAGCCCGGCCAGCCCGAAGTCGGTCACCTTCGGAATGCTGCCGGCCTGCTCGTCGAACAGAATGTTCTCGGGCTTGAGATCGCGGTGGATGACGCCGCGCCCGTGCGCGTACTCGATGGCCCTGGCCACCAGCAGCATCGTGGTCAGCGCGCGGGTCGAGTCGAAGTCGGGGTCGCGCATCTTCTCGCGCAGCGAGGGCCCGTCGACGAACTCCATCACCAGGTAATAGGTGTCGCCCGCCTTGCCGCGGTCGACGATGGAGACGATCTGCGGGTGGCGCAGGGTCGCCAGGGCGGCGCCTTCCTTCTCGAAGCGCCCCACGAACTGCTCGTCTTTGGCCAGCTCGTGCTTGAGCAGCTTGACGGCCACGGTGCGCTGGAGCGACAGCTGCGTGGCCATGTGCACCTCGCCCATGCCGCCCTTGCCGACCAGTTGCTTGAGCTCGTACCCGGGGATGGTGGGGGGCTCGAACTTGCGGCTGATGGCGGTGTCCAACATGGGCGGTATGCCGAACTCTCCTGCCGTTCGTCTCTTCCCTGCAGAGATGAAGACGCGGCTCACCAATACGCTGAAGCGGCGGAAGTGGCAGGACAATTCATGCTGAATTCCGTCAGCGTGTCATCACCTGCCGCTCCGGTTGTAAGCCGCGAGGCTGCGTTGACGGCGGCCAGGCCGCGGCTGGAAGCCCTCGCACGTCGGCTGGTGTGGGACAGCGAAGAAGCGCGCGATGTGGTGCAGGGTGCGCTGGTCGAGGCGGTTGAGCGGTGGGACTCGCTGCGTGACGTCTCGGCGCGGGAAGCGTGGCTGCGGCGCATCGTGGTGAACCGGGCGTTCTCTGTGCTGCGACGGCGCCGGTTCTGGAACGCGATCGGCGCGGTGCTGCGGGTGAGCGAACAGGACGTGGCGCCCCCGCCCGATGAGGCAGCAGAGCAGCGCGAACACCAGGCGCGGCTGTCGGCGGCGATCGAGCGGCTGCCGGCGCGGCAGTCGCTCGCGTTCACCCTTCGCTACCTCGAGGGCTGGAGCTTCGAGGAGGTCGCGCAGTCGATGGGCATCGATCGCGGCACCGTGCGCATTCACGTGCAGCGCGCGTTCACCGCCTTGCGGAACGCAGGAGTGCTGGGAGAACGAACATGACGTGTGCACAGGTAGAGCAGGCGCTGCTCGATGAAGCGCTCCCGCGGGCCGAAGGGTTCGAGGCGCACCTGCGGTCATGCGAGGGCTGCGGCGCGCTGGCGGCGGCGCACCGGGACGCGCTACGCCTGCGCGGGGCCACGCTGGCTCCCGCCCGCCGCCGGCCGCTGGGCGAGGTGCAGCGGCGCGC
>VFKJ01001176.1 GCA_009885595.1 Myxococcales bacterium
ACGAAGGGGGTAGAGGCGGTCTACGTGAAGCGCCGTCCCCGCGAGGCGAGGAAGCTGGCCAACGAGGCGGGCGCTGAGCTCGCCCCTCCGTTGCCGTTGCTGGGGACGCCGTTCGACTCGCTCACCGTCACCGAGCTGGGCGTGCGCTTCGAGATCCGCCCGGGCAACGGGCTCTCGGTGGGCCTGTACCTCGACGCCCGCGAGGCCCGCGCCTGGGTGCGCGCGAACGCCGCGGGCCGCACGGTGCTCAACACCTTCGCGTACACCTGCGGGCTGGGGCTGGCGGCCCGGCTGGGCGGGGCGAGGCGGGCGGTCAACCTCGACGCTTCCCGCAAGGTGCTCGACTGGGGCGAGAAGAACCACGCGCTCAACGAGCTCGGCACCGACCGCTACGACTTCATCTCGGGCGACACCTTCGACTGGCTGGGCCGCTTCGCGAAGAAGGAAGAGACCTTCGAGCTGGTGATCCTCGATCCGCCAGGCTTCGCCACCACCAGGACCAGCCGCTTCACGGCCGAGCGCGACTACCACCGGCTGGTCGCCGCCGCGCAGCAGGTGATCGCCCCGGGAGGACTGCTGCTGGCGATGTGCAACGTGGAGCAGTCGCCGCGCGCCTTCGAAGAGCAGCTCGCGCGAGGGCTGGGCAGCCGCCAGGGCCGCGAGGTGAAGCGCTTCGGCGCCAGCGAGCTCGACTTCCGTCAGCCCTCGGCGCTCAAGTGCCATGTCCTCGAGCTGGGACCGCTTTCGTCGAAGGCTCGTAGAACTGCACCACGTTGATCACCCACGGCAGCGAGGCGCCTTCGAAGGGCAACGGCTCCCACGACGCGTCGTCGTTCGCCGCGGTGAGCCCGAGCAGCGACTTGGCCGCCTCGTGCAGGGTCTCCACCCGCAGCTGTTCGGTGCGCAGCGCGTTGACGGCCTGGCGCCGGCGTATCCACGCGAGCACCACCAGCACCGAGGTGCCGACCCACACCAGCGTCCCGCCCGAGAGCAGCAGCGGCCACCACGGATAGCGGCGGGGCAGCTCCTCGCGGAAGGCCTCTTCTTCCATCGAGAGCGGCAGGTAGAACGCCACCCCGAAGGCCTTCTCGAAGCTGTCGCCGCCCTGCACGCGCTCGATCAGCCGCTGGAAGGCGATCGAGCCGTGGCGATCGCGCAGGAACTCCACGAAGGCCACGCTCTGGGCGTAGGCGATCTCCACGTCGTCGGGCAGGGAAGGAAAGTGGGCGGTGAGATCGTCGAAGTAGAACACCCGGTCCTGCGTGACGGCGCGGGTGAGGGTGGCGATCTGCTGTACGTGCCACTTCCGCTCGCCGGTGAGCTCCTGCGCGAGCCCTTCCTGGAACCAGTGCGGCCAGACGCTGCCGAACTGCCCGAGCGCCGCGTGGACCAGCTCGTGTCTCAAGGTGAGCGGGCCGTCGCCGCTGACCAGCGAGTGGGCCTCGACCAGCACCAGGTTCTTGCCGGGGTAGGCGAGGGCGATCGCCCAGCTGGGGGGGCGGCCTCCGGGCAGGGAGAGCGCTTCGTATTCTTCCCGCCCGAAGCCCAGCCGGATCTCGGTGACGCCCGGCCAGTCGCGGCCCAGCAGGGCGGCGATGTCGTCGCGCACCGCCTCGAGATCGCGGGCCAGATACTCCGCTGCCCCCTTGGCGCGCGGGGTGTAGACGATCTTGAAGCGGGCGGTGCGCAGCTCCGAGGTCTGCAGGCCACCTTCGGCCAGCGGGCCTGAGCTGGGGATCTCGACTGGCACCGCGTCGGAGGCAGGCGGTGGCGCGACCAACAACGCCAGCGCGAGCAGGGGGGCCAGGGTCATCCCGCCAACTTCACCATGACTTCGGCCGGTGCCATCCCCCGAACGGCCAGCCTCTTGCGCCGCCCGGTGTCGCCGTCGAGCAGGCTGACGTCCGACTTCCGCACGCCCAGCTCGCCACTGAGGAACTCGATCAACGCCGCGTTGGCTGCTCCACCCACCGGGGGGGCAGCCAGGGCGATCTTCAGGCGGCCATCGTGTTCGCCCACCACCTTGGTGCGCGAAGCCCGCGGCTGCACCAGCACCAGCAGCTCACTGCCGCCCTCGACGGCCTTGAGCCACGGACTCACTTCTTGACCATGAAGGCCAGGTCGCCGCCCGGCTGCGTCTTCCAGCTGTCGAGCAGCTTCTTGTGCGAGTCGACCAGCGCCTCGAGGTGCGACTCGAACTGCACCTTCTGTCGCTTCAGCTCGTTGAGTTCCTTCACCAGCTCGACCAGGCGGTTGTTCGCCGAAGCGACGATCTTGTCGGCCTGCAGCTCGGCTTCGGCGACCACCACCTCGGCTTCCTTCTTGGCCTGGGCCTTCACGTCTTCGCTGATGCGCTGGGCGGTGACCATCGTCTCCTGCAGGGCCTTCTCGCGGTCGAGGTGCTGCTCGAGGCGGGCCTGCAGGCGCTTGCTCTCTTCCTTGAGGGAGATGTTCTCGCGCACCACCTCTTCGAACTCACCGGCGGTCAGCTCGAGGAAGACCTCGACCTCTTTCTTCGAGTACCCGCGCAGGTTCACTTCGAAGCGCTTCTGGCGGATGTCGAGCGGCGTCATCTTCATGGGGTCGTCCTCTGCAAGTCAGGGTTTCTGGAGAAAGGCTTCGCCGAGCTCGCGCGACCGGTTGGTGGCGGCCTCGACGGCGTCGATGAGGGTGGTGCGCAGGCCGCCCGCTTCGAGCGTGTGAAGGCCGGCGATGGCGGTGCCGCCGGGGCTGGTCACCTGGTCCTTGAGCTGGCCGGGGTGCTGGCCGGTCTCG
>VFKJ01000902.1 GCA_009885595.1 Myxococcales bacterium
CCCGACCCTCTCCCCCGCGGGGGAGAGGGAGGCCGTGGTCATTCCGGATCGCTGTGGAACCCATGGAAGAGCTTGCGCACGTCAGGCATCACCCGCGGCACGAACGGCTGATCGTTGCCCACCGCGAGCACGCGCTTGGGCACCTTGAGCGGGTTGCGCACCGCGGTGTCCACCCAGATCGGGTTCGTGAAGGCGTACGGCGTCACCGTCTGCTTCATCGACGGCTTGTACTTCCCGAAGGTGGAAGAGAACCCGAACGACGCGCCGATCACCCCCACCGCGTCGCTGATCTCCAGCGAAGGCACCTCGTAGGGCGTATGCACGGGCCACATCGACTCGTCGCCCGCCGCCTCCACCACGATGAACGACCCGTCTGGGATGCCGTCGTAGTGCTTCGTCACGTCCAGCCGCAGCGGCTCGCGCGCGTCAGGCACCGGGATCACCTCGAGCACCAGCGGCACCTTCACGTCCCGCCCCCCGCGGCGCACCATCACCCGCTTGAGGTCCATCCACGGCGCGGCCCTGGCGATGATGTGCACGTCGATCTTCCCGTCGCTGGCCACCACCGTGCTCCCCAGCCCCTGCCCGTTCACCGTGACCTCCAGCATGGGACCGTTGGTGGCGATCGCCCGCCCCGCATGGATCGACTCGAACACCTTCGCGCGATCGAGCCCGCGCATGGTGCCGTCGGCCGTCTCCCCGACCTGCACGTAGGTGCGCGGCAGCCCGGCCTCCGCCTTCTCGCCGTGCGAATCGGAGTTGCCCGTCGCCGTCACCCGCTGCCCGCGTGAGAGCAGGTTGAACCAGTCCTGCTGCGCGCCGGGCTGCCTGGGCTGCAGCTCGAACCCGCCGTCGAAGCCCTTCACCACCTCGTTCAAGATCTCCCCCGGCGCGGGGATGCAGTCGGCGGTGCTCGGCTCGCCCGGCCCACACTTCGGCAACGACGGCTCCGGCCCCGGCAGCGGCGTCAGCGGCACCCGGTAGGGGAACATGATGTCCATGCGCTTGCCGTTGAAGACCTCCATCGCGTCGAACTCGCGCGAGAAGTTCTTCGGATCGTACGGAGAGATCCCGCCGTCGGGCAGCGCGCGGGTGTCGACCGAGACCGCCGAGTACGAGGGCAACGGCTCGCCCGTGTAGGCCGAGATGTTGAACGCGTTGAAGTACCCGAGGATGGTGTCGCGCGGGTGGTTGATCTGCACCACCGTCTTCTGCGGGTCGGTGCCCAGCGCCCGCAGCTGCGCGAACAGCTCGGAGGGCGGCCGGAAGAACCAACGGAAGCTGCCGTGCTGCACCGGCCCCGGCTGCAGCAGCAGGGGGAAGCCGTTGAAGTGCCCCATCTCCAGCGAGGTCAGCTCGAGCCCCACCGAGCTCGCCAGCCAGTCGTCGAGGTTCAGCCCCGAGATGGTGGGGCCGTAGTCGGCCACGTAGTTGTGATCCGTCGACACCATCAGGTCCACGCCCTCGACCGCGAAGCTGCTCACCCGGGCGGGCAACCCCATGTCGCTGTCCACCGACTTGACCGAGTGCACGTGGAAGTCGGCGCTGATCCACCCCGGGGTCGGCACCACCTGGGTGAGCTTGAAGCCCACGCTGGTGGTCGCGCCCGCGGTGACCTCGATCTCCTGCTTCTGCAGATCGAACTCGGGGCCGCGCGAGGCATAGACCGTGTACTTGCCCGGCCGCACCAGCGCGCCGCCCGAGCCGGTGGTCGCGTAGAAGACCTTCTCCAGGTACTTGCGCGTGGCGGGGTCGCCGGCCACGTCGGCGGTCAGATCAGACTGGCGATACCGCTCGCCGATCCTCAAGTCGTAGAGGAACTGGCGCGGCTGCAGGCTGGCGTCGTCGTTCTCGTAGGTGCCCTCGATGGAGATCTTCGCGGGCATCAGGTTGCCGTGCTCGTCCGTCACCACCGCGCGGACTTCGCCGGGCTGCTGCACGGTGAAGTTCAGGTTCGCCGCCTCGCCTTCGATCACCTCGACCGGGGCCTCGCTGGTCGCCACGCTGCGGATCCTGTCCAGCGCGACGCCGGTGTACTTGCCCGGGGGTACGGGCGCGGTCCACACGCCGCCCTTCCGCGAGGTGGCCTGCGACACGTAGTGGCCCTTCTCGTCCTTGAGCACCACCGAGACGCCCTCGAGCGGCAGGTTGGTCTTCTCCTCACGCACGAAGCCGGAGATCGTCCCGTAGGCGGTGGAGTCCCGCACCACGAACTCCTTGCCGTTGGGGCGGATGGTGACGTCCTTCATGTCGTAGACGACCTTCTGCACGTTGCCCACGTCGCCCGAGCCGACCGCGAGGTACGCGGTGTAGCTGTAGCTGCTGCCCGGCGGCAGGTTCTGCGGCGCCTTGGCGAAGTAGGTGCCCAGGAAGCTCGACGACGCGATGGGGATGAGGATCGAGTCCTTGGTGGCCGTCGGGTAAAACGGCGCGGCCCGCTCGCTCAGCAGGTAGCTGCCCGAGCTGTTCTGGCCGGCGACGAAGGCGTAGCTGACGCCGTCGCCTTCGGTGGCCCACATCGAGGTGACCTCTCCGGGGAGCGCGTCGAGCGAGGCGGGGCGCTTGTAGACGTCCTCCAGGTGAAAGCGCATGTCGAAGCCGGCCTCGCCGGGCACGAAGAGGCGCTGGCCTTCCCCGAGCAGGGTGACGAAGCCGAAGGGCACGTTGAGCCCCCACGCCGCGGTGTTGGTGCCGTTGTTCGCCACCGTGACCACGATCTTCAGGTACTGCTTGCCCGGCTCGAGCACGTAGTCGCAGGTGAAGTCGAGCGGATCGGTCGGGTCGACCACCTCGGTGAACGCCTTCACCAGCGAGATGAACGCGCCGCTGCGGCCCGACACCCGAATCGCCGCCGCCCTGCCGTCGCTGCCGTCGGCGAGCACTTCCACCTTCGCGGGCTCGAGCGCGGTGAGGAAGAACGCGGGGAACATCTCGGTGAAGTAGTCGTTGCCCACCACGCC
>VFKJ01000709.1 GCA_009885595.1 Myxococcales bacterium
CCGGTTCGCGGTATCGCTCACCAGACAAGTCACCGCAGGGCGCGACATGATCTGTTCGACTTTCATCGTTTCTCCTCGAGAGTGGTGGTTGCGCGAAGTGCGCAGTCAGCGACCGACACCAGGCCGGTCGCTTCGGCACGACTGCCACGACGCGCACGAACTGCGTGCAGCTGATCAGTGAAGAACGAGTGCTTCCCGAAACGCGCGCACCGCGACCAGGGCGCCGGCGACGGTGCGGTGCGAGGCGGGCGTCACCTTCCGGCCGACCAGCTCGGCGATGCGCGCCTGCAGCTCCAGCTCGGCCCATTGCGGCGGGGGAGCGACCTGGGCCTGCAGCTGGCGCCTGATCAGCTCACGCTCTTCGCCCAGGGCTCGCAGGCTGTGCTCAAGCCCCTGTCTCAATGACTGATCAATTCCGTTACGCATGGGTAACCCCCCTTTTCGACACTTCTCGTGAGCGGCCGCACGTGAGCAATCTGCGTTCCAGATGAGTCACCGAGGGAACCAGTGAGGCGCGCCGCGAACGTTTTGCGCTCCTGGCTGGTGCCTTCAGGGGGAGCGGGGGACGGCACGGAATTCGCTGAGGCGCTGCCCGGATCATCATCACGGCTGGGGAGTCAATCCACGATTTTGGTGGGCCCCCTGCCGTGGACAGAAACGCCACACCATGGGAGACGCTTACCGGGCACTGCGACTCGCGGTTGCTTTTGGTTCGGGGGGTTCAACAGCATGGGCCGTGAAGCGGAGAGCAAGCCGGAGCAGGCGCGCGCCAAGGGTGCGCCGGTCATCGTCGGCGTGGGCGCCTCGGCCGGTGGCCTCGAGGCGCTCAGCGCCCTGCTGCGCGCGCTCCCGGGCGACGCGCCCGTGGGGGTGGTGGTGCTCCAACACCTCGACCCCGCCCACGGCAGCAACCTCGCCGCGCTGCTCGCCCGTCAGACCACCCTCAAGGTGATGCCCGCGGTCGATGACACCCTGGTGGAAGCGGGCCAGGTGCACGTCATTCCGCCTGACGCCGATCTCCGCATCTCGGGCGGGAAGCTGCGGCTGGTGCCGCGCGCGCAGGGGCTGCACCTGCCCATCGACGCCTTCTTCGAGTCGCTCGCGCACGATCGCGGCCGCGGCGCGGCGGGGGTGGTGCTCTCGGGCACGGGGGCCGACGGCGCCCAGGGAGTGCGGGCGTTGCGCGCGGCCGGCGCCGCCACCTTCGCGCAGGACGACTCGGCCGAGCACCCGGGCATGCCCGAGGCAGCCGCGGCGACGGGCTGCGTCGACCTGGTGCTCCCTCCGCAGGACATCGCGGCGAAGCTGGTGGAGCAGACCGAAGACGCGATCATCGACGCGCGGGCCGAAGACGGCTCGCTGCAGCAGGTGTTCTCGCTGTTGCGGCGCGCGAACGGCATCGACTTCTCCAGCTACAGGCCTTCCACCCTGCGCCGCCGCATTCAGCGCCGCGCCGCGCTGGGTCACCACGCCACCGTCGAGGCGTACCTCGCGACCCTGCAGAGCAACCCCGCCGAGCTCAGCCTGCTCGCCGAGGACATGCTCATTCACGTCACCAGCTTCTTCCGGGACCCCGGTGTCTTCCAGGCGCTCTCGCAGAACGTGCTGCCGCGGTTGATCGCCCAGAAGGCCCCGGGCGTGCCCTTCCGGGTGTGGGTCCCGGGCTGCTCCACCGGAGAAGAGGTGTACTCGCTGGTGATCATCCTCACCGAGCTCTTCGACGAGCTGGGCCGGGAGCTGCCACTCAAGGTGTTCGGCACCGATCTGAGCGAGCGGGCCATCGAGCGCGGCCGCGCAGGCACCTACCCCGAGTCGATTGAGGAGCAGGTCTCGGCGGCGCGGCTGCAGCGCTTCTTCGTGCGCACCGAGGCGGGCTACCAGATTCGCAAAGACCTGCGCGATCAGTGCGTGTTCGCCCACCAGGACATCACGCGCGATCCACCGTTCTCCAACCTCGATCTGATCAGCTGCCGCAACCTGATGATCTACCTCTCCGCGCCCATGCAGCGTCGGGTGGTGCCCGCCTTCCACTACGCCTTGCACGAGGGCGCCGCGCTGCTGCTGGGCGCGGCGGAGAGCCCCGGCGGCCACCCGGGCTTCGAGCCGATCGACAGCACGCACCGCATCTACCGCCGCACCGCCCAGCCTGCGCGCAATGCGCGCACCGAGTTCACCCTGGGCGAGTACCCGCGCTGGCCGACCGCGCCGCTCACCGACAGCCTCATCCCCGCTCCGCCGGGCCCCCTCGAGGTGCAGCGCGAGGCTGATCGGGCGGTGCTGGCCGGCTACGCGCCCCCGGGCGTGGTGGTGACCGACGAGCTCGTCATCGTGCCGTTCCGGGGGCAGACCGGCCCCTACCTC
>VFKJ01000184.1 GCA_009885595.1 Myxococcales bacterium
AGAAGAAGTAAGGAAAAACGACCATGGCTGAGACCCAGACCCAGACTGCACCTTCGAGCGAGCGCGGCCGTCCCAAGACCCGCATCGGCATCGTCACCTCGAACAAGATGACCAAGACCGTGGTCGTCACCGTGCGCCGCCGCGCGTCTCACGCGCAGTACGGCAAGGTGATGTCGATGCGCGAGAAGTACAAGGCGCACGTCGAAGATCACGACCCGAAGAAGCCGACCATCAACGAGGGGGACAAGGTCCTCATCGCCGAGACGAAGCGCGCGTCGAAGGACAAGCGCTGGCGTGTCGTGAAGGTCCTGGAGAAGGCGTCGAACGCCTGATTCTTAGTTTTTCAAGAGATCAAGGAAAGACCAGTCATGATTCAGCTGACCAGCGTTCTCGGAGTGGCGGACAATTCCGGCGCCAAGCGGGTGTTTTGCATCAGGGTGATGGGCGGCGAGTACGCCTCGCTCGGCGACGAGATCGTCGTGTCGATCCGTGAGGCGCTCCCCAACGCCAAGGTGAAGAAGGGCGACATCGCCAAGGCGGTGGTCGTTCGCACCAAGCGCGCGGTGCGTCGCGCCGACGGCAGCTACATCAGCTTCGACGAAAACTCCGCGGTGCTCATCAACAAGGAGAAGGAGCCCGTCGGTACGCGCATCTTCGGCCCGGTCGCTCGCGAGCTCCGCGCCATGAAGTTCATGAAGATCATCTCGCTCGCGCCTGAGGTGCTCTGAGTCATGCAGAAGCTCAAGATTGGTGACACCGTTCAAGTGATGTCCGGCGAAGAGCGCTCGCAGAAGAGCAACCGCGGGAAGATCATCGAGATCGACAAGAGCAAGGGCCGGGTGCGCGTCGAAGGCCTGCGCCTGGTGAAGCGGCACATCGCCAAGGGGAAGGATCGCACCAACCCCGAGGGCGGCATCATCGAGAAGGTGGGCAGCATCCAGCTCTCGAACGTCAACCTGGTGTGCCCGAAGTGCGACAAGGCGACCCGGGTGGGCGTGCGCACCGAAGGCGAGAAGAAGAAGCGCTTCTGTAAGCAGTGTGAAGCGACCATTGACTGACGATCACGCGCTGCGCTAAGGCGCCGCTCCCTCAATCTTTCTAAAGAAGAACGGTAACGAGTCATGGCTGACGAAAAAGGCGAGAAGGCTGAAAAGGCTCCGAAGGATCCGGACGCGGTCGCGGCTGCGAAGGCCAAGAAGGCCGAGAAGGCCAAGCGCGGGAAGAAGGAAGCCGAGCGGAAGGCCGGGTTCGCCGCCAACATCGAGGCGGGCCTCGAGGTCAAGCCGGCGCGCCTCAAGCTGCGCTACCGCAAGGAGATCGTCCCGGCCCTGATGAAGGACCTGGGCCTGAAGAACCCCATGGAAGTGCCCAAGCTCGAGAAGATCGTGGTGAACATGGGCCTGGGCGAGGCGCTGGCGAACAACAAGTTGCTCGAGTCGGCCGTCGACCAGATGAACGCGATCACCGCGCAGAAGCCGGTGATCACCCGGTCCCGCAAGGCGATCGCGAACTTCAAGCTGCGCGAGGGCCAGGCGATCGGCGCCATGGTCACCCTGCGTGGCGACCGCATGTACGAATTCCTCGACCGCCTCATCAGCGTGGCGCTCCCGCGCGTGCGTGACTTCAAGGGCGTCTCGCCCAAGGCGTTCGACGGCCGTGGCAACTACACCATGGGCATCCGCGAGCAGATCATCTTCCCGGAAATCAACTACGACCAGATCGAGAAGGTGAAGGGTCTGAACGTCAGCATCGTGACCACCGCGAAGAACGACGAGCACGGCCTGGCCCTGCTCAAGGCGTTCGGCGTGCCTTTCCGCACGGCGGCCTGAATTTGAGGTAAGGGCCCTTCGACTTCGCTCAGGGCAGGCAGCACCGCAGCACCGCTTCAAGAGACACGCAGCACGAAACGGTTCGCGGCGAACCACCGGGATTGGCCCGGTAGGCGTCACGGACTCCAGCGAAGGCGCGGATAGCGCTTTCACTCGGAAGTTGCACAGATGGTCATCAATGATCCCGTGGGTGACATGCTCACCCGCATCCGCAATGCGCAGATGGTGCGTCACGACAAGCTGACGCTGCCCTCCTCGAAGCTGAAGGTCGAAGTCGCGAAGGCCCTCAAGGGCGAAGGTTTCATCGCCGACTTCATCGTCCACGAGAAGGCCCCGCAGAACGAGCTGACGGTGGTGCTGAAGTACGGGCCCAACCGCGAGCCCGTGATCACCGGCATCAAGCGCGAGAGCAAGCCTGGCCTGCGCCGCTACGTGAACGTCCGTGACATCCCGCGCGTGCGCGGCGGCATGGGCATCGCGATTCTCTCCACTTCCCGCGGCGTGATGGTCGACACCGAGGCCCGCAAGGCCAACGTCGGTGGCGAGCTCATCTGCACGGTTTACTAAAAGGAACCGACCCATGAGCCGCATCGGAAAAATGCCCATCACGCTCGACGACAAGGTGAAGGTCGTCGTCCAGGGCAACAAGGTCAACTTCGAGGGGCCCAAGGGCAAGCTCTCGGTGACCCTGCCCGTCGAAGAGATCAAGGTCGAGGTCAAGGGCAAGGAGATCATCTGCACCCGCCCGTCTGACCACCGCCTCCACCGCGCGGCCCACGGGCTGACGCGCGCCATCCTCGCCAACGCGGCGAAGGGCGTCGCCACCGGCTGGGAGCGCCAGCTCGCCATTCGCGGCGTCGGCTTCCGCTGCGAGGTGAAGGGCAAGCAGATTCACATGTCGCTGGGCTTCAGCCACCCGGTGGTGTTCAACCTGCCCGACGGCGTCACCGCCGAAGTGGGCAAGGCGCCGCGCACCGAAGACACCCTGCCGACCCTCGACCTCACCCTGCGCGCGGTCGACCGTCACCTGCTGGGCCAGACCACCGTGCAGATTCGCGCGCTCCGGCCCCCTGAGCCGTACAAGGGCAAGGGCATCAAGCTGTCCACCGAAGTCGTCCGCCGCAAGGAGGGCAAGACGGGTACTGCGTAATTCGCAGACCGTCCTCATCCGCGCGGGGAAGTCCCCATCTCGCGCGGAAGGAAAGAAAACACCATGGCCAATACAATCGCCCGAAACAATCGCAAGGAGCGCATCCGTAAGAAGGTTACGGGTTCGACCGAGCGTCCCCGCCTCACGGTCTACAAGTCGCTCAAGCACCTGCACGCGCAGGTCATCGACGACGGCACCAGCCGCACGCTCGTCGCGGCCTCTACGCTCAGCAAGGAGCTCAAGGGCAAGCTGGACGAGGGCGACAAGAAGGCCGCCGCCAAGCAGGTCGGCCTGCTGATCGCCGAGAAGTGCAAGGCAGCGAAGATCGAGAAGGTCGTCTTCGATCGCAACGGCAACCCCTACCACGGGCGTATCGCGGCTGTTGCCGACGGCGCACGCGAGGGTGGTCTGCAGTTCTGACCGCAAAGGACAACACATGAGCCAGACTCCCATCAACGCGAACGACCTCGATCTCCAGGATCGCGTCGTCAACATCTACCGCCCCACGAAGGTCGTGAAGGGTGGCCGGCGCTTCAGCTTCGGCGCCATCGTCGTCGTCGGTGACGGCAACGGTCACGTCGGCATCGGCCTCGGTAAGGCCAACGAAGTTCCCGAAGCCATCCGCAAGGGCGGCGAGAACGCCAAGAAGCACCTCTTCAAGGTGCCCCTCATGGGCCACACCATCCCGCACGAGGTGCTGGGTCGTTTCGGCGCCGGCCAGGTGCTGCTCAAGCCCGCTTCCGAAGGTACTGGCGTGATCGCCGGCGGCCCGGTGCGCGCGGTGCTCGAGGCGGCAGGCATTCGCAACATCCTCACCAAGAGCCAGCGCTCCCGTAACCCGCACAACGTCGTGAAGGCCGTGGTCGATGGGCTCAAGCAGCTCAAGAGCCCCGAGCAGGTCAGCCGACTGCGCGGCAAGGAAGTGAAGTTCGGCCGGAAGTCGGAGACCTAAGACCATGGGTATCAAGATCAAGCTCATCAAGAGCCCGTCGAGCGCGTCGGCCAAGCAGGTCGCCACGGTCAAGGGTCTGGGCGTCTGGAAGTTCGGCTCGGAGCGTCTGCTGAAGGACACCCCGGCCATCCGCGGCATGCTCGATCGCGTGCGCCACCTGGTGGCGTTCGAGATCGTCAAGGACGAGCCCAAGGTTCGGGCGCGCATGAAGCCGAAGAAGATCCGCAACCGTGACGCCGCGCGGGCGAAGCTCGCCGCCGCACAGGACAAGTGAGGAACACCATGGTCACTCTTCATACGCTCAAGGCTCCGTATCGCTCGACGCACCGCAAGAAGCGCGTCGGTCGCGGCCAGGGTTCTGGTCTCGGCAAGACGGCAGGTCGCGGTGGCAAGGGCCAGAAGGCCCGCTCCGGCAACATGCGCTTCGAAGGTTTCGAAGGCGGCCAGAGCCCGCTGCAGCGCCGCATGCCCAAGTTCGGCTTCAACTCGCCCAACCGGCTCGACACCGCCATCGTCAACCTCGCCGAGCTCGAGGCTCACTTCAAGAGCGGCGCCACGGTCGACGAGACCACCCTGCGTTCGGCTCGCCTGATCAAGGGCGCGTACGACGTGGTGAAGATCCTCGGCACGGGTGAGCTCACCCTCAAGCTGACGGTCAAGGTGAACAAGATCTCCGAGGCCGCGAAGGCGGCGATCATCAAGGCCGGCGGTTCGGTCGAGGAGATCCCCCTGATCGCGCACAAGCCCGAGGGCGCCGCGAAGGCGCACTCCGGTAAGGGCGTGAAGGTCGCGAAGGTCGCGAAGGCCTGACTCCTGGTGCGCCCCTGCCGACAAGGCTAGGTTGCCACGCCCCTCGAACCGGGTCCGGGTCGAGGGGCGTTCGTCGTTTTTGATTCTTCAACCTGAAGGAAGCTGCCGTGGCCCTCAACGCCATCACCAACATCTTCCGCGTCGCCGAGCTCCGCACGCGCATCGTGTACACGCTGACGTTGCTGGCCGTGTACCGGCTCGGCATCTTCATCAGCACGCCCGGCATCGACCGCGTGGCGCTCAACGCCGTGATGGAGGCCCGCCTGAAAGATGGGGGGCTCCTCGGGCTGTTCAACATGTTCTCCGGCGGCGCGCTCAACCAGGCGTCGATCTTCGCGCTCGGCATCATGCCGTACGTGTCCGCGAGCATCATCATGCAGCTGCTGGCGGTGGTCGTGCCCAGCCTGGAGCGGCTGCAGAAGGAAGGCGCGGCGGGGCGGCAGAAGATCAACCAGTACACCCGCTGCGGCTCGATCGTCCTCTCCGTCGTCCAGGGC